>JBKBSH010000068.1:0-8629 GCA_046291795.1 Burkholderiaceae bacterium
GTCGGCACGGGGCCGTTCCGGCTCGCGCAGTGGAAGCGCAGCTCGCGCATGGTGCTGGAGAAAAACCCCAACTACCGCGACGAGTTCTACGACGAATCGCCGCCCGCCAACGACGCGTACGCGCGCGAGATCGCCGCCAAACTCAGGGGCCGCAAGCTGCCGATGGTCGACCGCGTCGAGATCTACATCGTCGAAGAGAACCAGCCGCGCTGGCTGGCGTTCCTCAACGGCGAGCACGACATCATCGAGGAGGTGCCGACCGACTTCGCCAACCTGGCGCTGCCCAACAACGAGCTGGCGCCGAACCTGCGCAAGCGCGGGATCCGGATGATCCGCTATGCGCGGGCCGACGTGTCGGTGTCGTACTTCGCGATGGAGCACCCCGTCGTCGGCGGCTACACGCCGGAGAAGGTCGCGCTGCGGCGCGCGATCGGCCTGGCGGTCGACGTCGACCAGGAGATCCGGCTCGTGCGCAAGAACCAGGCCGTTGCCGCGCAATCGCCGATCGCGCCGGGCGTCTGGGGCTACGACCCGGAGTTCCGCTCCGAGATGAGCGAATTCAACCGCGCCAAGGCCCGCGCGCTGCTCGACATGTACGGCTATGTCGACCGCGACGGCGACGGCTGGCGCGAACTGCCCGACGGTTCGCCGCTCGTTCTGGAGTACGCCACGCAGCCCGACCAGCAGTCGCGCCAGTTGAACGAGCTGTGGAAGAAGAACATGGACGCGATCGGCATTCGCATCGAGTTCAGACACGCCAAATGGCCGGAAAACCTCAAGGCGTCGCGCGCGGGCAAGCTGATGATGTGGGGGGTCGGCTGGAGCGCGGCCGCGCCCGACGGCGACACCTTCCTCGCGCTCGGCTACGGCGGCAACAAGGGCCAGGCCAACCACGCGCGCTTCGACCTGCCCGCGTTCAACAAGGTCTACGAAGCGCAGCGCGTGCTGCCCGACGGTCCCGAGCGAATGGCGCTGATGACCGAAGCCAAGAAGCTCATGATCGCGTACATGCCCTACAAGATCCACGTGCACCGCATCTGGACCGATCTCGCGTACCCGTGGGTCGTCGGCTATCACCGCAACGTGTTCAAGCGCGACTTCTGGAAGTACGTCGACGTGCAGCCGCAACCATCGAACCGACGGGTCGATCGATGAACAGTCCCCTGCCCTCGCGCCGCCGCCGCGATCTGCTGCTCGCCGGCAGTGCGCTCGCCGCGCCGCGGCCCGTTTTCGCACAATCCACGAGCGGCGCCGCAAGGCCCAAAGTCCTGCGTTACGCCTTCCCCGTCGCGGAGACCGGCTTCGATCCCGTGCAGATCAGCGACATCTACTCCCGGATCGTCACCGCGCACGTCTTCGAGGCGCCGCTTCGGTACGACCATCTCGCCCGACCGTACCAACTGAAGCCGAACACCGCCGCGGACATGCCCGAAGTGTCTTCGGACTTCAGGACCTTCATCGTTCGGCTGCGCCCCGGCATCTACTTCGCCGACGACCCCGCTTTCAAGGGTCAGCGGCGCGAGCTCACGGCGCACGACTACGTCTACTCGTGGAAACGCTTCTACGATCCGCGCTGGAAAGCGCCGTACGTCGCGGTCTGGCTGCTCGACAAGGTGGTCGGCATGAACGAGTACCGCGAAGAAGTGCTGAAGACCAAACAGCCGTTCGACTACGACCGGCCGATCGAGGGGCTGCGCGCGCTCGACCGCTATACGCTGCAGATCCGGCTCGCCGAGCCCAACCCGCGCTTTCTGTACACGTTCGCGACACCGGATGTGAACGGCGCGGTCGCGCGCGAGGTGGTCGACTTCTACGGCGACAAGATCATGGAGCACCCGGTCGGCACCGGTCCGTTCCGGCTCGCCGACTGGCGGCGCTCGTCAAGGATCGTGCTCGAACCGAACCCGAACTTCCGCGACGTTCGCTACGACGAGACGCCCAACGCCGACGATGCGGAAGGTCAGGAGCTCGCGCGCCGCTACCGCGGCCGGAAACTGCCGCTCGTCGACCGCGTCGAGATTTCGATCGTCGAGGAGAATCAGCCGCGCTACCTCGCCTTCGTCAACGACGAGCACGACGTGCTGTACGGCACGCCGCTGGACTTCGCCAATCTGGTCGTTCCCGGCGGCAAGCTCGCACCGCACCTGGCCAAGCGCGGAATCAGGCTGTACCGGTCGCTCGCCGCCGACGTGACGATGACCGTCTACAACATGGACGACCCGGTCATCGGCGGCTACACGCCGGAAAGGATCGCGCTGCGCCGCGCGATCAATCTGGGCATCGACATCGATCGCGAGATCCGGCTCGTGCGCCGCGGACAGGCGATCCCGGCACAGTCGCCGCTGATGCCGCAGACCTACGGCTACGACCCGGACTACCGCAGCGAGATGGGCACGTACGATCTGGCGCGCGCCCGTGCGCTGCTCGACATGTACGGCTTCGTGGATCGCGACGGCGACGGCTTTCGCGAGCAGCCCGACGGCTCGCCGCTGAAGCTCGTGCTGTCGACGCAACCCGATCAGATCTCGCGCCAGTTCGACGAGCTGTTCAAGAAGAACCTGGAACTGCTCGGTCTGAGGCTGGATTTCAGCATCGCCAAATGGCCCGAGCAGCTCAGGCAGGCGCGCGCCGGGAAATTCATGATGTGGGGCGTGGGACTGAGCGCCGCTTCACCCGACGGACAGGGCGTTTTCGCGCGCGGCTACAGTCCGGAGATCGGCGGGCAGAATCTCGCGCGCTTCAAGTTGCCCGAGTTCGACCGCATCTACGAGCGGCTGAAGGTCGTCCCGGACGGGCCGGAACGCCTGGAACTGTTCCAGCGCGCAAACAAGATCCTGATCGCGTACGCGCCGTACAAGTTCCACGTGCACCGGATCATCAACGACCTCGTGCACCCCTGGATCGTCGGCTTTCGCCGCCCGCCGTTCTGGCTCGAGTGGTGGCAGTACGTCGACGTCGATCCGGCGGCGCAGGAACGCGCCGCCAAGTGACGCGTCGATCGTCGATCGCCGATCGATGAGTCTGTCGCGGCGGCGTTTCCTGGCGACGGCGCCGCTGGCCGCGCTGACCGGCGGCCACATCGCGTCGGCGCGGCCGCGCGCTGCCGGCCCGAAGACGCTGCGCGTGGCCTTCCCGACGGCCGAAACCGGTTTCGATCCGGCGCAGGTTCAGGACCTGTACTCGCGCACGGTGATCGGGCACATCCTCGACGCGCCGCTCGAATACGACTACCTGGCAAGGCCCGCGACGTTGCGCCCGAACACCGCGGCAGCGATGCCGGAAGTCTCCGCGGACCATCGCACCTTCACGATCCGGCTGCGGCCGGGCATCTTCTTCGCCGACGATCCGGCCTTCAAGGGCACGCGCCGCGAGCTGACCGCGCACGACTACGTCTATTCGTTCAAGCGCCTGTACGACCCGCGCTGGAAGAGTCCGATGCTGTTCGCGCTGGAGACGAGCCGTCTGCTCGGCCTGAGCGAGCTGCGCGAGCAGGCGGTCCGCGGCAAGCAGCCCTTCGATTACGACCGAGAGGTCGAAGGCCTGCGCGCGCTCGACCGCTACACCTTCCGGATCCGGCTCGCCGAGCCCAATCCGCGCTTCGTCTACAACCTCGCCGACGCGTCGCTGCTCGGCGCGGTCGCGCGCGAAGTGGTCGAAACCTACGGCGATGCGATCATGGCGCATCCGGTCGGCACCGGACCTTTCCGGCTCGCGCACTGGACGCGCTCGTCGCGCATCGTCCTCGAACGCAATCCGGATTATCGCGACGCGCACTACGACTTCGAGCCGGCCGAGGATGCGCTCGACATGCGCGACGAGGTCGCGCGGCTGCGCGGGCGCAGGCTTCCACTGGTGGATCGCGTCGAGATCCTCGTCGTCGCCGAGGATCAGCCGCGCTGGCTGGCGTTCGTGCAGGGCGAGCTGGACCTTCTCGCGGTGCCCGGCGAGTTCGTTCCGGTCGCCGCGCCGAACGGGCGGCTGGCGCCTTTCCTCGAGCGCCGCGGCGTCAAACTGACGCGCACCGCGGGCGCCGACGTCGCGCTCACGTACTTCAACATGGAGCACCCGGTCGTCGGCGGCTATACGCCGGAGAAAGTCGCGCTGCGCCGCGCGATCGCGCTGGCCTTCGACGGCGACGAATACATCCGGATCGTCTTCGCCGGTATGGGCGTGCGCGCGCAGTCGCCGATCGTTCCGGGCACCTTCGGCTACGACCCGCGGTATGCGAGCGAGATGGGCGAATTCGGCCGGGCGCGCGCCGCGGCATTGCTCGACATGTTCGGCTATGTCGATCGCGACGGCGATGGCTGGCGCGAGATGCCGGACGGCTCGCCGCTCGTGCTCGAACTGGCCGGTTCGCCGACGCAGCTCGACCGCAAACAGAACGAACTGTGGAGGCGGTACATGAGCGCGGTCGGCCTGCGCATCGACTTCCGCGTCGCGCAATGGGCCGAACTGCTGCGCATGTCGCTCGCGGGCAAGCTGATGATGTGGGGCTACGGATGGCAGGTCGGCGGCCCCGACAGCGACAGCCTGTTCGGCATGGGCTACGGACCGAACAAGGAACAGTTGAACGACGCGCGCTTCGACCTGCCCGAATACAACGCGTTGTACGAGCGCCAGCGCGTGCTGCCCGACGGGCCCGAGCGACTGCAACTGCTGCACCGCGCGGCGCGCATCCTGACCGCCTACATGCCTTACAAGTTCCACCTGCACCGCGTGAACCTCGATCTCGCGCAACCTTGGGTCGACGGCTATCGCCGCCACCCGTTCACGACGCGGCAGTGGGACCGGATCGGCGTCGACCCCGCCCGCCGCGAGGCACCGCGATGAGGCTCACGGCGCTGCTGCGACTGTCGCTCGCCGTCCAGGTCGGCGGCGGCGCGCTGCTCGCAGCCTGGTGGCTGCCCGACGGCACCCGTCCGTGGGTCGCGTTCGCGATCGGGTTCGCGGTACCGCCGGCAGCGCACGCAGCCGTGCTCGCCGTCGAATTCGCGATCGCCGCAGCGGTCGATCCGCGCCGGCCGCGCGCGTCGCTGCCGCACGTGCTCGCAGTCTGGCTGCGCGAGACTTCTGCGTCGCTGCGCGCCTTCGCGTGGCGCATGCCGTTTCTTGCAGGCTTCGCGGAACCGTCGATCGAGCGCGATCGCGAGCGGCCCGCCGTGCTGCTGGTCCACGGCTACCTGTGCAACCGCGCCGTCTGGAAGCCCTGGCTCGACGCCGGCGGATTCGACGGCTGCAGCGTCGCAACCCTCGATCTCGTGCCGCCGTTCGGCGATCTCGACGATTATGCCGACCCGCTCCATGCCGCCGTCGAACGGCTGCGTGCGGCGAGCGGCGCGGCGCAGATCGTCGTCGTCGCGCACAGCATGGGCGGGCTCGCGCTGCGCTGCTATCTGCGCCGCTACGGCGGCGACGCCGTGGCGCGCGCGATCACGATCGCCTCGCCGCATCACGGCACGCTGCTCGCGCGCTTCGGGCACGGGCGCAACGCGCGGCAGATGCGGCCCGGCTCGCAGTTCCTTCGCACGCTGGCGGCCGGCGAGAACGCGGCGATGCGCGCGAAGTTCGTCTGCATCGCCACGCGGGACGACAACCTGATCGTCCCGCGCACGAGCCCGCTGCTCGACGGCGCACGCCATCACGTGCTCGACGGCGTCGGGCATCTCGCGTCGATCGAGGACCGGCGGGTGTGGGCGATCGTCGAGCGCGAGATCAGGACGGCGCGGCGCGTGCCGGCTCACGCGCAGGCGTCCCGGGGCGCCCCGCGCGCCCCTGCCGCCGGGGAAGACCGAAACGGATCGGACGCCGCTGCGCCGGGCTAGAAGTGAATCCCGCGCATCAGGTTCGCCAGCGCGATCTGATCCGGCGTGGCCTTCGGCTTTTCGCCCTCTTTGGCGCCCTTCGCGGCAGGCGAATCGGGGAACATCCGGAAGGTCGTGTTCATGATGATCTGCGCCACCCGCGGCGCGAGCGCGTGCAACACCTGGCCGAAGATGCCGAGCCTCGTCGCGATGCGCACCGGCTTGTAGACGATCGCATCGACGATCAGATCCGCGGCCTCGTCGGGGGTCAGCGTCGGTACGTTCTCGTAGATCTTGGTCGGCGCGATCATCGGCGTCTTCACGAGCGGCATGTTGATCGTCGTGAAGGTGACGCCGACGTCGATGAATTCGCTCGCCGCGCAGCGCGTCCACGCGTCGAGCGCCGCCTTGCTGGCGACGTACGCAGAAAAGCGCGGCGCGTTGGTCAGCACGCCGATCGAACTGATGTTGACGACGTGTCCGCGCCGCCGCGCCGCCATGTGCGGCAGCAGCCCCATCGTCGTGCGCAGGCAGCCGAAGTAGTTCAGTTGCATCGTGCGCTCGAAGTCGTGGAAGCGGTCGTAGCTCGACTCGATGCCGCGCCGGATCGAGCGGCCGGCGTTGTTGATCAGCACGTCGACACCGCCGTACTTCTCGACGAGCCAGGCGACCAGCCTGTCGCAGCCGTCGTAGTTCGCGAGGTCCGCCGAGAAGGTCACGACCTGGCCGCCGTTGACGTTGTCGCCGAGACCGTCCTCGATTTCCTTCTTGGCCGCGTCGAGCTTGTCCTGTTCGCGGCCGACGATGACGGTGACCGCGCCGGCGGCGGCGATCTTCTTCGCTGCGGCCAGCCCGATGCCGGACGAGCCGCCCGTGACCAGCACGACCCTGCCCTGCACCTGGCCCTTGAGCGTGCGGTCGATGAACAGGTCCGGGTCGAGGTTGCGCTCCCAGTAATCCCACAGCCGGTACGCGTAGTCCTCCAGCCGCGGGCATTGGATGCCGCTGCCTTTCAGCGCCGCGGTCGCCTCCCGGCAGTCGAAGCGCGTCGGGTAGTTGACGAACTGCAGGATGTCTTCGGGCAGCCCCAGGTCTTTCATCACCGCGTCGCGGATGCGGCGCACCGGCGTCAGCGCGAGCAGCCCCTTGCGGATGCTCGGCGGGACGAAGCCGAACAGCGCGGCGTTGATCCGCAGCCCGAACTCGGGCGCGTGCGCGGCGCGCGCGAAGATGTTCAGCACGTCGCCGACGCGGTACGGCGTCGGGTCGACCAGGTGGAAAGCGCGGTTGTCCAGGTCCTTTGCGTGCGCGATGTGATCCATCGCATCGACGACGAAGTCGACCGGAACGATGTTGATGCGGCCGCCTTCGATGCCGACGGTCGGCATCCACGGCGGCAGCATCCGCCGCATCTTCTGGATCAGCTTGAAGAAGTAGTACGGGCCGTCGATCTTGTCGATCTCGCCGGTTTTCGAATCGCCGACCACGAGCCCCGGCCGATACACGCGCCAGGGGCCTTTGCACTCGTTGCGGACGATCTTTTCCGCTTCGTGTTTGGTGCCGAAGTACGGGTGCTCGAGGTTCTCGGCCTCGTCGAACATGTCCTCGCGGAAGACGCCCTCGTACATGCCGGCGGCTGCGATCGACGATGCGTGCTGGAAGCAGCCGGCCTTCAACGCGTTGGCGAGCGCCACCGCGTTGCGCGTGCCCTCGACGTTGGCGATCACCTGGCTTTCGGCGTCGGCTTTCAGGTCGTAGACGGCAGCCAGGTGGAAGAAGTGGTCGATCTTGCCGGCGAGCTCCTTGATCGCGGCCTTCGACAGGCCGAGACCGGGCTGCGCGAGGTCGCCGTACACCGGCACCGCCTTCTTCTCGTCGACGCCCCAGAACTCGAGCAGCTCGGGCACCTTGTCCTTGCTGGACTCGCGGATCAGGAAGTGCACCACGGCACCGCGCCGCGCGAGCAGTTTCCTGACCAGCCGCTTGCCGATGAAGCCCGAGGCTCCGGTGACGAAGTACTGCATGATGGCGTCTCCTCGCGATGTTGTCCTTCTGCTGCGCGGACGATTCTAATCACCGCCCTGCGCGGGCATCGACGCGCGGACTGCGTAGAGACCGCGCTCTACGCGAAGGACGGGATTTAGTTGGCACCCTCTAGCGCCGGGCCATAGACTCGGTTGGGTCGAAAACGTCGTTTACAGGAAGGAGTCGAGCATGGCGCGAAAACTCAAGGCGATGGCAGCCGGCGGCAAGGACAGCCAACTCGCGGCGGCGATCAAGGAATCGGCGCATCAGATCTGGCTGGCCGGCCTCGGCGCGTTCTCGAAGGCGCAGGAGGAAGGCAGCAAGGTCTTCGAGGCGCTCGTGCGCGAAGGCAACTCGATCCAGAAGCGCACGATGAAAGTCACCGAAGACCGCGTCAACGAAGTCACGAGCAAGGTCACCAAGATGGCAGGCAGCTTCCAGAAACAGGCAAATGCCTCGTGGGACAAGCTCGAAAGCGTCTTCGAAGAGCGCGTGCAGCGCGCGCTGACGCGGCTGGGCGTGCCGACCAACAAAGAGGTCCAGGCGCTGACGAAGCGCGTCGAAGAACTGACCGCGAGCGTGCAGAAGCTCTCGGGTGGGCGCGCCGCCAAGGCGACCCGATCGGCGCGCGCGAAAAAGGCGGCTGCCTGAGGCGGATCGGACAGGTATTCGGCCGCCCCCGACGCGGACGGTCGAACGTGTCGAGCAGCGGCATGATGGCTCGCCCGAGCCGTCTCGCGTCGCGCGGCTGCGGCGCCGGGAATCCGCGCCGCCGTGAGGACCTCGCCCTGGCGGGCGGC
>JBKBSH010000069.1:0-8587 GCA_046291795.1 Burkholderiaceae bacterium
GGGACGCAGCGATCAGCGCGATTGCCTGGGCGGCAGGCGCCGCCGACGGCGCCGCGCTGGTCGACGAGATCGCAAAGCTCGCCGCCGAACGCGAAGCGCAGCGCAAGGCCGACGTCGAGCGCCTGCTCGCGCAGGCGGGCAGCGCACAGGGCGCGCCGCAGGCGCAGACCGCGCCCGCCGGCGGCGCGCGCGGCAGCGCCGAGTACGCCGCGCGGCTCGTCGCCTACATCAAGCAGTTCATCGTCTTCCCCGTGCCCGAGGGCACGTCGCCGCAGGTCTACGCAGAGTTCGAAGTCGAGTTGTTGCCCACCGGCGAGCAGGCGCGCGTGCGGCTCGTCAGACCGAGCGGACTGGCGGGTTACGACGCGGCGGTCGAGCGCGCGATCGGGCGCGCCAATCCGTTCCCGCGTAAACCGGACGGCACCGTCGACCGTGTCGTGACCATCCGTTTTTATCCCGTCGAAAAGCGATGACGTACGTAAAGTCCACAAAACATCGCTCCCTATAATCGCGCGCTCATGATTCGCTCGCCCCGCATCGCGCGCTCGTTCGCGTTCGCCCTCGGCCTGATCGCCGCCGGCGCCAGCGTGGCGCAGCTGCGGGTCGAGATCACCGGCGTCGGCTCGAACCAGTTTCCGATCGCCGTCGCAAGCTTCCAGCGCGACGGTCAGGTGCCGCAGGAAGTCGACGCGATCATCCGCGCCAATTTGCAGCGCTCGGGGCTGTTTCGCCTCGTCGACGCGGGCAGCGCCGCGATCCCGGAAAACGCCGCAGTCGCGCACGGCGAATGGAAAGCGCGTGGCGCCGACGCGCTGGTGGTCGGCTCGATCGCGCGGCTCGCCGACGGCCGCTTCGACATCCGCTTCCGCCTGTACGACACGGTCAAGCAGGTGCAGCTCGACGGGCTGTCGTACGTCAGCACCGCGAACGACCTGCGGCTGAACGCGCACCGGATCTCCGACCGCATCTACGAGAAGCTGACCGGCGACCGCGGCGTGTTCGCCACGCGCATCGCGTACGTCGTGCAGATCGGCCGCAATCAGTACGAGCTTCAGGTCGCCGACGCCGACGGCGGCAACGCGCAGCCCGCGCTGCGCTCGCGCGAGCCGATCATCTCGCCGGCGTGGTCGTTCGACGGCGCGCGGCTCGCGTACGTGTCGTTCGAGTCGGGCAAGCCCGTCGTCTACGTGCACACGCTCGCCACCGGCGAGCGCCGTGCGGTGGCCAACTTCCGCGGCAGCAACAGCGCGCCGGCGTGGGCGCCCGACGGCAAGACGCTGGCGGTCGTGCTCACGCGCGACGGCATCTCGCAGATCTATTCGATCGGGGTCGACGGCAGCAACCTGCGCCGCCTGACCAACTCGGGCGCGATCGACACCGAGCCGACCTTCTCGCCGGACGGCCGCTACATCTATTTCACGTCGGACCGCGGCGGCGGGCCGCAGATCTACCGGATGAGCCCGAGTGGCGCCGACGTGCAGCGCGTGACCTTCAACGGCGACTACAACGTGTCGCCGCGGGTGAGTCCCGACGGCCGGCAGATCGCCTATGTCGGCCGCCGCGACGGCCGATTCCAGGTGCACGTGATGGATCTCGCGACCGGGCAGGAACTCGCGGTGACCGACACCGTGATGGACGAGTCGCCGAGCTTCGCGCCCAACGGCCGCCTGCTGCTGTACGCGACCGAAGTCAACGGCCGCGGCATCCTGGCGTCGGCATCGACCGACGGCCGCGTGCGCACCCGCCTCTCGGGCCCCACGGGCGACGTGCGCGAACCGACCTGGGGACCTTTCACCAAGTGACAAGAAGGAGAGCGCCACCATGAACAACGCCCGCATCGTCACCCTCGGCCTGGCCGCCCTGGTCATGGCCGGCTGCGCGACGACCCAGCTCGAAGAACCCAAGCCCGCGCCGGTGACCGAGAAGGCGGCGCCGCCCCCCGCCGCACCGGCACCGGCCCCCGCGCCCGTCAAGCGCGCCGAACCGGCACCGCAGCCGATCGATCCGCTGAACGATCCGAAGAGCCCGCTCGCCAAGCGCGAAGTGTTCTTCGACTTCGACAAATTCGACATCAAGCCCGAGTACACCGGGCTGGTCGAGGCACACGGCCGCTACCTCGCCTCGCGCAAGGACCGTCACGTCGTGATCGAAGGCAACGCCGACGAGCGCGGCAGCCGCGAGTACAACCTCGCGCTCGGCCAGAAGCGCGCCGACGCGGTTCGCAGCCGCCTGCAGATCCTCGGCGCGACCGCCGCGCAGATCGAAACGATCAGCTACGGCGAGGAGCGGCCGCGCTGCCAGCAGCACAACGAGGACTGCTGGTGGCAGAACCGCCGCGCCGACATCGTCTACAAGTGACGGCCGACCCGTGTCCGCCCGACGCTCCCGCATGAAGGCCGCCGCAGCGCGTGCGCTGCTCGCGGCCGTTGCGCTGCTCGCGACCGCCGCACCCGCGCACGCGCTGTTCGGCGACGACGAAGCGCGCAAGGCGATCCTCGACCTGCGCAAGAAAGTCGACGAACAGACCCAGGCGCTCGCGCAGAAGGACGCCGAGCTGGCGGCGCGGATCGAACGGCTCGAAGCCGCGAGCCGCGCACAGCTCGAGTTCGCCAACACGATCGACGCACTCAGGCGTGAGATCGCGCAGCTGCGCGGGCAGGTCGAGCAGCTCGCGCACGAGGTCGCCACACTGCAGAAACGCAACCGCGATCTGTACGGCGACCTCGACGCGCGGCTGAAGAAGCTGGAGCCGACGGCGGTCACGATCGACGGCAAGCAGGCGGTCGTCGACCGCAGCGAGCAGGCCGCGTTCGACGCCGCGCTGGCGCAGTTTCGCGCGAGCGACTTCAAGGGCGCGATCACGAGCCTGCAGAGCTTTCTCGCGCGCTACCCGCAGTCGGCGTACGCCGCCCCGGCGCACTACTGGCTCGGCAATGCGCACTTCGCGCTGAAGGACTACAAGGCCGCGATCGCCGCGCTGCAGGTCGTCGTCGAGCGCTACCACGACTCGCCGCGCGTGCCCGAAGCGCTGCTCACCATCGCCGCCAGCCAGATCGAACTGAACGACAAGAAGTCGGCGCGCAACACCTTGAGCCGGATCGTCAAGGACTATCCGGACACCGAGGCCGCGAAGCTCGCGAAAGAGCGGTTGCCGTCGACCGCGCTGCGGTAAGCGCGCACGGCGCGGGCCTTTCGCCGCCACCCGGGATGGCTGCGGCGGGGCGCGCGCCGCACGAATTCCACTGACGCCGCAAGCGCCTTTCGGGCGGGCGCGCGAGGTAGCATCGAGCCGCGTCCCGACCGTGTCGAACGATGCGCCGCGTTTGTGCCGGCCCGTGTTCCCCGGTCGCATCGAACCGTCCGCCGTGACCACCGTTTCCGTCGACGAACTGCCTGCACTCGCCGCGACCGTCGTGGCATCGACCTTCGCGCTCGCCTTCGTCTTCGGCGCCGTCGCGCAGCGCACGGGCTTCTGCACGATGGGCGCCGTGGCCGACGCGGTGAACTTCGGCGACTGGACGCGCATGCGGCAATGGCTGCTCGCGATCGCGGTGGCGGTGCTCGGCACCAACGGCTTGGCCGCTGCCGGACTCATCGACCTGACCGACGCCTTTTACACGACGCCGCGCTTCACGGCGCTCGCGTACGTCGTCGGCGGGCTACTGTTCGGCTTCGGCATGGTGCTCACGGGCGGCTGCGGCAGCCGCAGCGTGGTGCGCGCTGGCGGCGGCAGCCTGAAGTCGCTCGTCGTGATCATCGTGCTCGGGGTTTCGGCCTACATCTCGTTGCGCGGCGCGCTCGGCGTCGTTCGCGTCTACTGGATCGAGCCGGTGGGAGTCGAACTGCGCACCCACCAGGATCTGCCTTCGCTGCTCGCCGCGGCCACCGGGCTCGCCAAGCCGACGCTGCAACGCGCGCTGGCGGTGCTCATCGGCGGCGCGCTGCTCGCCTTCGTGTTCGCCCGCCGCGATTTCCTGCGCCTGGACAACGTGCTCGCCGGTGTGGCCATCGGCGGCGTGATCGTCGGGGTGTGGTTCGTCTCGGGCTATGTCGGACGCCTCGACGAGCATCCGGTCACGATCGAAAAGGCGTTCGTCGCGACGAACTCCGGACGGATGGAGTCGCTGTCCTTCGTCGCGCCGATCGCGTACACGCTCGACTGGCTGATGTTCTTCAGCGACCGCAGCAAAGTGTTGACGCTCGGCGTGGCCGGCGTACTGGGCACGTTCGCCGGTTCGGCCGCCTACGCGATCGCCACCGGCAGCTTCCGCTTCGAGGGCTTCCGCGACACCGAGGACACCGCCAACCACCTGGTCGGCGCGACCCTGATGGGCTTCGGCGGCGTGACCGCGCTCGGCTGCACGATCGGCCAGGGGCTGACCGGTGTTTCGACGCTCGCGCTGGGGTCATGGCTCGCATTCGCGTCGATCGTCGCCGGCGCGGTGGCCGGCGTGAAGTATCAGGCGTGGCGCATCGCGCGCAGCGGCTGACGGCACGGGATGCCGCGCTGCGCGCATCGTTTGACTGTCGTCGCACCCGTCGGGATAATCGCGCCCTCGCAATTCGGTCGGCCACCGACAATCCGCGTGCCGACCGTCTGCTCCTTGCGGGTCGTTAGCTCAGTCGGTAGAGCAGCGGACTTTTAATCCGTTGGTCGAAGGTTCGAATCCTTCACGACCCACCATTCCAAGTGTCTGATTCCCAAGCGGCTTTCGAACCCGAGCACGGCCGTGAGGCACGGATTCGAGGCTGATGACGCTGCGCGCCGAGCGCGCAATGCGACCCATGGTGGCCCTTTGCTGCGCCCTTGCGGCATGCGCGCGCTGACTCTCCTCGGCGGGCTCGTCGCTTTCGCGGCATTGGCGGTCGCCGCCCCGTCCGTGCACGCGCAGGACAACGGCGCATTCGCCTTCGGCGGCTGGCGCGCCGGCGGCGGCTTCGAGGACGGCGCCACGCGCGAGCGGTTGCGGCTGGCCGACCGCGGCGCGGCATCGATCGCGATCGACTTCGGCATCGACGGCGCGCGCCAGCTCGAACTGTTCGCGAGCCGGCAGCGCACGCGTCTGGAATCGCTGCCGGCGGGCGCGCGGCCGCTTCCGCTCACGGTGACGTACCTGCACATCGGCGGCACCAACTTCTTCGAGGGACCGATCGGCCGCGGACCGTACGTCGTCGGCGGGGTGGGTGCGACGATCTTCGCGCCCGGGCTGGACGGCTTTCGCAGCGAGACTCGGCCGTCGCTCGCCGTCGGTGTGGGCTACCTGATGCCGCTTGCAGGCCCGCTTGCGTTGCGCGTCGAGCTGCGCGGCTACGCCACGCTCGTCAACAGTTCGGGCGGGCTGTTCTGCTCGGGCGGCTGCGTGCTCGCGATCCGCGGCGACTCGCTCGCGCAGGGCGAAGTCCTGATCGGGCTGGGCGCGAGGTTCTGACGCTCGCGGCCCGCCCGCTTCACGCAGCCGGGCCGCCGTAGTCCCTCTGCCGCAGCCACTTGGTCGCGATCCACTTCTCGCCTTCGGCGACCGGGCTGCCGCCGTGCAGCGTGCGGCGGTCGAGCTGGCCGTCTTCGGTCGTGTACGCGAAATACACCGCATTGCCCTTGCGCGGCAGGACGTCGAGACCGATTTCCGGAAACACCGTCGAGCCGCCTGCGACGACGTCGTTCAGATACATCACCAGCGTGGCCACGCGCTGGCCGCCCATCGCGAGCACCTTTTCGTTGCCGGGATACGCCGGGTCGAAGAAGTCGAAGTGCGGCTTGTACTCGGCGCCGGGCTTGTAATGCAGGATCTGGATCGGTTCGCCGCGCTCGACCGGACAGGCGACCAGCTCGGCGATGCGATTCTCGATGCGACGGACGAGCTCGTTTTCGCCGCGCTCGAAATGGGTGCCGCTGCTGGTGCGGTCGGGATGCACGTCGAAGGTTCCCGTTTCGGCGTTGACGACGCTCGAGCGCGTGAGCTTGCGACGCGACAGCGCGATCAGCTCGTCGCATTCGTCGTCCGCGAGCAGCCCGCCGAACAGCACGATGCGCGGCGCGTTCAGCGCGAACAGGATATCGACCTTGCGGTCCGAGGTTTCGATCGAGTTCGGGCTCTGCGCGAGGATCGTCGTCGTGTCGAGCGGCGCGGGTTGCTCTCGCGGCGCCTCGCTCGCGGCGTCGGCCGGGGCGAACTTCGCCAGCGCCGCTTCGACCGCTTCGCGCGCGAAGTTGCGCTGGTAGCCGGCCGCTCGCATCGACTGCACGAGCGCTTCGCGGCCGTGGCCCTGCTCGATCGAGGTCGCGAGCCACTTCTGAAGGTCGGCGGCCAGGTTCTCGAACTGCATCGCTCCACTCTTGGCGGGGATCAAGGCAACGCGCAGGATAGCGCGCCAGCACGGCACGGCGCGACGGCCGTGGACTATCCTTGCGGCAGGATTTCGCATCACCGAGGGAGGTCGTCGTGCTGCAACGTGTCTCGTCCTTGCCTTCGTTTGCCGACGGCGCGCTCGTCAGAACGCAGGCTTACATCGACGGCGCCTGGGTCGATACCGGCGCGCGGTTCCCGGTCACCAACCCCGCCGACGGCGGCCGGCTCGTCGAAGTCGCCAACTGCGGCCCCGCCGAAGCGTCGCGCGCGATCGACGCCGCCAACCGCGCCTTTCCCGCATGGCGCGCGAAGACCGCGAAGGAGCGCGCGGCCGTCCTGCGCAAGTGGTTCGAACTGATGATGGCCGCGCAGGAGGACCTGGCCAGGCTGATGACCGCCGAGCAGGGCAAGCCGCTTGCCGAGTCGCGCGGCGAGATCGCCTACGGCGCGAGCTTCGTCGAGTGGTACGCCGAGGAAGGCAAGCGCGTCTACGGCGACACGATCCCGGCGCACGCCGCCGACAAGCGCATCGTGGTGCTCAAGGAGCCGATCGGCGTGTCGGCCGCGATCACGCCGTGGAACTTTCCCAACGCGATGATCACGCGCAAGTGCGCGCCGGCGCTCGCGGCGGGCTGCACGGTCGTCGTCAAGCCCGCCGAGCAGACGCCGCTGTCGGCGCTGGCGCTGGCGGAGCTCGCGCACCGTGCGGGGTTCCCGCCGGGCGTGTTCAACGTGCTGCCGGCCGACGAGCAGCAGTCGATCGCGGTCGGCAAGGCATTGTGCGACTCGCCGATCGTTCGCAAGCTGTCTTTCACCGGGTCGACGCAGGTCGGCCGCATCCTGATGGCGCAGAGCGCGCCGACGCTGAAGAAGCTGTCGCTCGAACTCGGCGGCAACGCGCCGTTCATCGTGTTTGCCGATGCGGACCTGGACGCGGCGGTCGAAGGCGCGCTCGCGTCGAAGTACCGCAACACCGGCCAGACGTGCGTGTGCACGAACCGCTTCTACGCGCACGCGAAGATCTACGACGCGTTCGTCGAAAAGCTCGCGGCGAAGGCGGCGCAGCTGAAGGTCGGCCCCGGTTTCGAGGCCGGCGTGCAGCAAGGCCCGTTGATCGACGAGAACGCGCTCGCGAAGGTCGAGGCGCATGTCGCCGACGCGGTCGGCAAGGGCGCGAAGGTCGTGACCGGCGGCAAGCGGCACGCGCTCGGCGGCACGTTCTACACGCCGACCGTGCTCGCGAACGTCACGCGCGACATGCTCGTCGCGCGCGAGGAAACCTTCGGCCCGGTCGCGCCCGTGTTCCGCTTCGACACCGACGACGAGGCGATCGCCGCGGCCAACAGCGTCGAATACGGGCTCGCCGCGTACTTCTACGCGCGCGACATCGGCCGCGTGATACGCGTCGCCGAGCAGCTCGAATACGGAATCGTCGGCGTCAACACCGGGCTGATCTCGACGGAGGTCGCGCCGTTCGGCGGCGTCAAGCAGTCGGGAATCGGCCGCGAGGGCAGCAAGTACGGCATCGACGAGTACCTCGAGATCAAGTACGTCTGTCTGGGAGGAATCGCATGAGCAACACAGGCAAGCTCAACCCGCAGGGTTCGCTGTCGATCAGCGGACAGGTGATCGTCAAGAACGCTGCGGGTGCGGTGCTCTACGAAGGCGACAAGACCTGGCTGTGCCGCTGCGGCCAGTCCGCCAACAAGCCGTTCTGCGACGGCACGCACAAGAAAGTCGGCTTCGCGCACGACGGCATCGCCGCGCCGTGCGCGACCGTCGAACTGGCGCCGGGACCGGTGACGGTCACCGCGACGGCCAACGGTCCGCTGCACGTGACCGGCCCGCTGACGTTCTTCGGCGCCGACGGAAAGCCCGTGTACTGCGGCACCGAGACCTGGCTGTGCCGCTGCGGCCAGAGCGCCAACAAGCCGTTCTGCGACGGTTCGCACAAGAAAATCGGCTTCATCGCGTAGCGCCACGCGCCGCCGGCGGGGCGCCCGTGGCAAAGCGGCGGCCGCGTCGTCGAAGGCGCATCGCGCCACGCGGCGCTCGATCGGAATCGCGGGTGCACGACCGAACATCGGTCGGCTAAGATTCGTCGCACGCGGGTGTAGTTCAATGGCAGAACGGCAGCTTCCCAAGCTGCATACGAGGGTTCGATTCCCTTCACCCGCTCCATCTCCCCTCCCGCACGACGCGACGCACGCGCGCAACGCGGCGATGCCGCCAGAACGCTC
>JBKBSH010000070.1:0-3832 GCA_046291795.1 Burkholderiaceae bacterium
GACCGGGCGCGCGGTCGAGTGCATCGCGATCATCATGGCCGTGTACCTGACGACGTCGCTCGCAACCGCTGCGTTCATGAACTGGTACAACCGGCGCTCGGCGATCAAGGAGCGATAGGATGGGCGTCGTCTTCCAACCGATCGCGCCACGGCCCGCGCCGGTGAAGACCGAGGGCCTGGTCCCCTGGGTCCGCGCGAACCTGTTCGGCGACTGGAAGAGCGGCATCGCCACGCTCGCCATCGCGGCGCTGGGGATCTACTACCTGCCGGGGCTGCTGTCCTGGGCGGTCGTCAACGCGGTGCTGACGCCGGACGCGCATTTATGCCAGCAGGCGCGGGGTGTGGGCGCGTGCTGGGCGGTGATCGGCGAGAAATTCAGGTTGATCGTCTTCGGCCGCTATCCGTTCGAGCAGCAATGGCGGCCGGAGCTGGCCACCGTCCTGCTGGTGGCGCTGCTGATCGCCAGTTGCGTCCGCTATTTCTGGAAGCCGTGGCTGGCGCTGCTGTGGGTTCTCGTCGTGCCCGCTTTTTTCGTGCTGATGGGCGGAGGCTGGTTCGGGCTCGATCGGGTGTCGACCGACCAGTGGGGGGGTCTGCCGCTGACGATCATGCTGGCGACCTTCGGCATTGTGCTCGCGTATCCGCTCGCGATCGTCGTCGCACTGGGGCGCCGCTCGCAGCTTCCGGCGATCCGCACGCTGTGCATCGTCTACATCGAGCTCGTCCGCGGCGTGCCGCTGATCTCGGTGCTGTTCATGGCGAGCTTCATGTTTCCGCTGTTCCTGCCGGTCGGCAAATCGCCGGACGTGCTGCTGCGCGTGCTCGTCGGCATCACGCTGTTTTCGGCGGCGTATCTGGCGGAGGTCGTTCGCGGCGGCCTGCAGGCGATCCCGAAAGGCCAGATCGAGGCGGCGCAGTCGCTCGGCCTCACTTACTGGCAGACGCAGCGCAAGATCGTTCTGCCGCAGGCGCTCGCGATGGTCGTGCCGGGCATCATGAACAGCTTCATCGCGATCTTCAAGGACACGTCGCTCGTGACGATCGTCTCGCTGTACGAGCTGACCGGCGCGCTCGGGCTGGCGCTGAACTCCGACGCCGACTGGCGGCCGTTCAAGATCGAGGGCTCGCTTTTCATCGCGATGATCTACTTCGCCTTCTGTTTCGCGATGTCGCGCTACAGCCTGTGGATCGAGAAGCAGTTGAACGTCAGCCGGACGCGCTAGGCGTCTTTCCCTACTCCCCGCGCGAGCCGCACCGATGACCGCCGACAACATCATCGTCTTCGACAAGGTCAACAAGTGGTACGGCAACAATTTCCACGTGTTGCGCGACATCGACCTGACCGTGGCGCGCGGTGAGCGCATCGTCATCTGCGGACCGTCGGGCTCGGGCAAGTCCACCCTGATCCGCTGCATCAACCGGCTCGAGGAGCACCAGCAGGGCCGCATCGTCGTCGACGGCATCGAGTTGACCGACGACGTCAAAGCGATCGAGAAGGTCCGCCGCGAGGTCGGCATGGTGTTCCAGCAGTTCAATCTGTTCCCGCACCTGACGGTGCTGGAGAACCTGACGCTGGCGCCGATGTGGGTGGCCAGGATGCCGAAAAAGGAGGCCGAGGAACGCGCGATGCAGCAGCTCGCGCGCGTTCGCATCGCCGAGCAGGCCCACAAGTACCCGCTGCAACTGTCCGGCGGCCAGCAGCAGCGGGTCGCGATCGCGCGCGCGCTGTGCCTGAAGCCGAAGATCATGCTGTTCGACGAGCCGACCTCGGCGCTCGACCCCGAGATGATCAAGGAGGTGCTCGACGTGATGGTCGAACTGGCGGGCCAGGGAATCACGATGCTCGTGGTCACGCACGAGATGGGCTTCGCCAAGGCGGTCGCCGACCGCGTGATCTTCATGGACCAGGGGCAGATCGTCGAGGAGAACACGCCCGAGGAGTTCTTCTCGCGCCCGAAGAGCGAGCGCACCAAGGACTTCCTGTCGAAGATCCTCGGGCATTGAAACCGCGCGGATGCGCGGCGCGCTCAACCATGCTCGCGTGCCGCCGCGCGCCGGACTCGCCGCCCCGCGTTCGTGCCTCCGGTCTCGCCGAGCGCGTCGGCCAGGCGGTTGATCGCCACGGCGATCGCCTCCGGCGCAAGCGACGAGAACCCGAGTGTGACCGTGCGGTCGTGCGCGCTCGGCTCGCCCAATTCGGCGGCGCCGCCGCTGCGCGTGCTGTACAGACCGACGCCGGCCGCGGCTGCGATGCGCCGCAGCTCTTCGGCAGTCGGCCACCGCGTCGGAAGCCGCCACGCCAGATGCAAACCGGCTTCGGCGCCGGTCAGGTGCACCGAGCCGAAGTGCCGGCGCAGTTCCGCGATCAGTCGCTGTCGGCGTTCGTTGTACACGCGGCGCAGCCGCCGCAGGTGTATCTCGAACCGACCGCTGACGAGAAACCCCGCAAGCGCCGCTTGCCCGAGCAGGTCGCGTCCGCCGGTCATCAAGCCGAGCGCGGTGCGCGCCCGGTGTGCGAGCCACGGCGGAACCACGAGGTAACCGAGGCGCAACCCTGGGCCGATCGACTTGGAAAACGTGCCAAGGTACAGCACGCGCTGGTAGGGATCGAGTCCGGCCAGCGCCGTCAGCGGCGGTCCGTCGTAGCGGAAGTCGCTGTCGTAGTCGTCTTCGACGATTAGCGAATCGCTGCGGTGCGCCCACTCCAGCAGCGCTAGACGGCGGTCCAGCGAAAGCGTCACGCCGGTCGGATACTGGTGCGAAGGCGTGACGTACAACAGCGAGAAGCCGGACGCAGGCAGCCGGTCGACGCAGATGCCGGCGGTATCGACGGCGACGCCCTGCACTGCGGCGCCCAGCCCGCGAAACAGATACAGCGCGCCCTGATAGCACGGGTCTTCTATGCCGACCGCGCGTCCCGGATCGCAGACCAAGCGGTAAGCCAGGTGCAGCCCTTCCTGCGATCCGGAGACGATCACGACCTGCGCGGGATTGACCTGCAAGCCGCGCGCGAGCGCCAAGTGGCGCGCGATCGCCTCGCGCAGCGGCGAAAAGCCCGCCGGATCGCCGTAGCGGGTCAGCGCGGCGCGCAGCCGTGCATCGGCCAGCGTCCGGGCGATCAGCTCCTGCCACACGCGCGCCGGAAAGGCGCGCGCATCGGGGCGGCCAAGTGCGAAATCGAACGCCAGATCGGGATCGTCGAAGATGTCCTGCAACTGCGCTTCGAAGCCCGCTCGGCGGCGCACGCGAACGTTCGCGTCGGAGGCGTCGCCGCGCATCGTCGGGCCCTGCGCGGCGCGAAACGTGGCATCGGGCACCTGCACCGCCACGTAAGTGGCCGACCCGTGCCGCGCCTCAACGTACCCCTCAGCGGCGAGGCGGTCGTACGCCAGCCGCGCCGTGTTGCGCGAAATGCGCAGCGTCTGGGCGAGATCGCGCGTCGGCGGCAGCCGCTGTCCGCTGCCGAGCTGCCCCGTCAGGATGAGTCGCCGGATGCCCTCGAACAACTGTGTGTGCAGCGGCTCGGGCCGGCTGCGATCCAGCGTCAGCAGCAGATTCATCGGCACCCTCGCGTTCCGCGCTGTCCAGCAACGACGCGGCGACTCAGCGTACCTTGACCGGACGCGGTGCGTCGGCGTCGGCCGACCCGCCAATGCGGTACACGCTCAGGTAGCCGCCGCCGGCACTCTGATAGACGAGGTCCGCGCCGTCAATCGGGCGATAAAGGGACGTCGAGAAGGGAAGCGCCCGGATCAGCAGCCAGTCCAGTGCCGCTGCATCGGTCACACGCCACGCGCGCACGCGGCCGCCCGGCAGCGGCTGCACCAGGTAA
>JBKBSH010000070.1:3930-8581 GCA_046291795.1 Burkholderiaceae bacterium
ACCGTTGTCCCACCAGGCGACGATCTGCGCGTCGGCGGCGGCGTGCTTGCGGATCGCTTCGGCCGTGCGCAGCCACCACGACCAGCGCGTCTCGACCTGTTCGTCCCGGCCTGCTGCAGGCGGGTGCAGCAGCGCAGTGCGCGAACGCCCGTCGCCGTCGGCGTACGCGACCTGCAGGAAGGCGATCTCGCCATCGTCGTCGCCCAGCGCGTAGCGCGTCGCGGAGGCCGGCCGGAACGCGAATGCGTCGGCCGGCAGCGACTCGACCGCCACCGTGGTCTTGCGCGGGGCGAGCGGCTCGGCAAACCAGTCGAACACCGGCGGCACCGGCACGACACCGGCGCCGATGCCAGCCGCCAGCGCCAGCAACGTGCCGCCGACGGCGACGCGCAGCGTGCGTGCGCCGCCGCGCGCGCGCTCAACGCCTGCGACGGCCACCGCGCACCAGCACCAGTCCGCCCAGGGCGCCGAAGACGCCGGCGAGCGCCAGGTTCTGCACCGGCGGCAAGTGCTGCGTGAGCTTCAACCCGCCCTTGGCCGCGGCGCGCAGCTTGGTCGCCTCGTCCATGATGTCGGTGTAGTTGCGCAGCAGCGTCGACCAGCCCTCCGAGTAGGTGAAGCCGCCCGGGTTCATGTGGAAGATGCCTTTGTAGTGCTTCAACAGGTTCTGCTCCCACATTTCGGCGTAGATGCGTTCCACGCGCGACGGGTTGTTGCCCTGCGCCCAGAACAACTGGAAGAACCCGCCCGGGGCGTCCTTGACCGGCGCCGGCGGCGCCGGCCGGTTGCTCTTCTGGCCCGTGAGCACGCCTTCCGCGTGCAGCGCCTCGACCACCTTCTTCGCTTCCTGTTCGACCGCCAGGCCCTGGATCGTGCCCTTGTCGGCGGTATCCAGCCATGCCTTGGCGAAGCTCGCGGAGTGGCAGCCGCTGCAGGTGCCGATCCACGCCTCCTTGCGCTCCTCGAACCACGGATGCGAGAGGTTGTCGCGGATCGCCGGTGTCGGGTTGAAGCCCCAGCGCACCTTCCGCACGACGTTGTGCGAATACTCGCCCTTGTATTCGAAGTGGCAGGTCTGGCAGGTGGGCGCGGTGTAGCCGCCCTTGGTGAAAGCGTCTTTCAACTGGACGTTGAAGTCCCAGTTCTTGCGGCCGAGCGTGGCGTAGACGGTGCCGTGCTTCGACAGCATGTAGTTCTCGAACTCGTTGTGATCGACCCCGTTGTGGCAGGTGGCGCAGGCCTCGGGGTGGCGCGCCTCGGCCGCCGAGAATTCGTGCCGCGTGTGGCAGCCGTCACACTTGTTCTGCTGGTAATGGCACATGTCGCAGCCCTGAGCGACCTCGCGCTGGGGCATGCCGGCCCAGATGTCGGTCTCGACGTTGGCCTTCCAATCCACCGCGTGCGACGGATGCCCCTTGGGCCATTGGTTCTGCGGCCAGGTCTGCTCTTTCTCGGACTCCGCCTCGGCGAACTGCCGCACGTGGCACTGTCCGCAGGCGGCGCGGTCGGGCATCCGCAGGTCGCGGTCGTGCGCAGCCGATTTGGCGCCCGGCGCGACGTGGCAGTCGATGCAGCCGACTTCCTTCAGCGGCTGGTTGGCGGCGAGGACGCCCTGCTTGCGCAGCTCGGCCTCGACCGCCGCCAGTTCGGCCTTCTTGTAGGCGTGCGGATGATTGGCCGCGAGCTTGCGGATTGCGTCCAGATTGGCGTGCGGGCTCTTCTTCCACGCCAGATGGAAGCCGGGCGTCGTGGCCTGATGGCACTGCACGCACTGCTCGCGCGTGACTTCGCCGCGGACCGTGGTGGGCGGCTTGTAGAAATCTTTCGGATTCCAGTAGCGCTGGATCGGGATCGGCTCCCACAGGTTGCCGAACTTGCCTTTGCCTGGATGGTCTGCGTAGTACTTGTCGCGCAGCGCCTTGTAGTCCTGCGGCGTGTTGGCTGCGCCCGCCAAGGGCGCGTAAATCGCCGCGGCACACAGCGCCACCGCGGCGATGAGTCGCTCGAGCAGTCGGGCCACGTCGGTCTCCCCCCAGAGAAATTGACGCGCATCAACTTCAGCGCGTCGCCGGGCCCGGGGCAAGACCCGCCGCCGAGCCAGTTCATGGGCCCACGTTGACGCGCTGCGCTACCGACGGGCTTAAGACGTCGGCCCAACGGCACGCGCTCGCCCTCACCCGTCCTTCACCGTCGCGCCTCGGCAGGGCAGCGACTTCGCCCGTGACGCCGTGCCGCCCCGTGTCGATCGCTCGCGACATGGCGGACGCACGCGGCGAACACGACACCGCTGCTTCGGCGGCTGCGGCGTTCGGGGATAATCCGCCTGCGGGCCCGGCTGAACACCGGGCCCTTTTCACGTCGACCCACAAAGAAAACGCCTGCATGCACGCCGCCACCGTCTCCGCGATCGCGCCCGCGTCGCGCGCAGTCCTGCCGTACGCCGGCACGATCTTCCTGTCGGCGTTCCTGCTGTTTCTGGTTCAGCCGATCATCGCCAAGCAGATCCTGCCGTGGTTCGGCGGCTCGGCCGCGGTGTGGACGACCTGCCTCGTGTTCTTCCAGACCGTGCTGCTCGCGGGCTACGCATACGCGGATGCGACCACGCGGCTCGGCGTGAAGCGGCAAACGCAGCTTCACCTCGTGCTGCTGGCGATCTCGCTCGCCACGCTGCCGATCCTCGCCGCGGATCACTGGAAGCCGCAGGGCGACGAGGATCCGATCGTGCGCATCCTGCTGCTGCTGGCGGCGACGATCGGGCTGCCGTACTTCCTGCTGTCGACGACCACACCGCTCGCGCAGGCGTGGTACTGGCGGCGCTTCCGCTCGGCGGTGCCGTATCGGCTTTTCGCGCTGTCGAACTTCGCGTCGCTCGCCGCACTGCTCGGCTTTCCGGTGCTCGCCGAGCCCTGGTTCACGCTGCCGCAGCTCGGCTGGGGCTGGTCGGCGGCGTACGCGGTCTTCGTGCTCGTGTGCGCGGCCACCGGCTGGATGTCGATGCGGGCGGCCGCGCTGTCCGAAGGCGATACGCAGCCGCTCGCAGGCGCCGCGCCCGAGCGCGCGGCCGCGCCGCCGACCCTGCGCACGCAGCTGCTGTGGCTCGCGCTGGCCGCGATGGGTTCGGTCATGCTGCTCGCGGTCACCGACCACGTGACACAGAACATCGCGAGCGTGCCTTTCCTGTGGGTGCTGCCGCTGTCGCTGTACCTGATCACGTTCATCCTGTGTTTCGACCATCCGCGCTGGTACGTGCGCTGGCTCGTCATCGCGCTGCTCGTCCCCGGCATTCCGTGGATGGCGTACTTCATCTCGTCGCTCGAGCTGCTGTGGGCGGCGGTCACGTACTTCGCGGGCCTGTTCGTCGCGTGCATGTTCTGCCACGGCGAGCTCGCCCGGCTGAAGCCCGATCCGCGTCATCTCACGCGCTTCTATCTGATGCTGTCGGCGGGCGGCGCGGCCGGCGCGATGCTGGTCGCGATCGCGGCGCCGCTTGCGCTCGACGGCTACTACGAGCTGAACATCACGCTGGTGCTGCTGGCGCTGCTGGTGCTCGCGCGGCTCGAAGGCGCAGCGCGCATCGTCGGCGTGCTCGTGCTCGTGTCCACCGCGTGGTTTGCCTGGCAGGGCGCGCGCGAGTACGGGCGCGACATGCGTGTGATGGAACGCGACTTCTACGGCGTCGTGCGAACGCGCGACCGCACCGTCGACGGTGTGGCGTACCGTGCGATGTACCACGGCGGCATCATCCACGGCGGACAGCTTCTCGGCGACGGATACAGGAACACGCCGAGCGACTACTTCGGCCCGACCTCGGGCTACGGGCGGCTGTTCGCCGCGCTCGCCGAGATCAAGCCGCAGCCGCGCCGCGTCGGCATCATCGGCCTGGGGGCAGGCGTGGTCGCCGGCTACGGCCGCAAAGGCGACGAAATCGTCTTCTACGAGTTGAGCCCCAAGGTCGTCGAGATCCAGCGGCGCGAGTTCACCTTCCTGCGCGACACGCCGGCGAACACGCAGGTGATCCTCGGCGACGGCCGGCTGTCGCTGGAACGCGAGCTGAAGCAGCGCGGCCCGCGCGGCTACGACGTGCTCGGCATCGACGCGTTCTCCGGCGACTCGATTCCGATGCATCTGGTCACGCGCGAGGCGATGGCGCTGTACGTCAGCCATCTTGCGCCCGACGGCGTGATCGTGTTCCAGGCGACCAACCGCTACGTCGACCTGATGCCGGTCATCAAACGCCTCGCCACCGAGTTCGGCCTCGAAGCCGTCGTCGTCTCCGACATCCCCGAGTCGTCGGCCGCCGCCGACTACTGGCTGTCGTCGACCGACCAGATCCTCGTCACCCGCAACCGCAAGCTGCTCGGGCATCCGCGCATCGCCGACGCCGCCGAGCCGATCAAGGATCGCGCCGATCTGCCGACGTTCACCGACGCGCATCACAATCTGTTCCGGATACTGAAGTGAGTTCAGCGCGATGGGCGCCGAGATCGATCCGACCGAACTGCTGCGAGCGAGCTTCGCCGCCGCAGTCGCCGCCGCCGATCCGCTGAAGATCGTCGCTGCGCACCTGCCGCCCAAGCCGCGCGGGCGGGTGTGCGTGGTCGGCGCGGGCAAGGCGGCGGCGAGCATGGCGCGCGCGGTCGAACTGGCGTGG
>JBKBSH010000071.1:0-8536 GCA_046291795.1 Burkholderiaceae bacterium
GGCATCCGCCGGCTGCTGCTTGACGACGAGCGCATCCTTGAAACCTGCGCGCTCGAAGGCCTTGTTCCACTCGAGGATGCCGGCGCGCACCGCGTCGCGCCACTTCTCGGGAATGTTCTTGTCCATCCACACGACGATCGGCTCCTTCGGCTCGGAGACCGCGGCGCCCGGGTCTTTTTTCTCGAGGCGCCAGCGCTCGACGTAGTGCGTGCGCGCATCGAGCGCGAGCTCGTTGCCGAGGTCCATGAACGCGGTCGTGAAGTGGCCGACGCGCTGGTCGGCGGGCCGCGGCCGCATCGGCTCCTTCGGCAGCGACATCAGGTTGTACGTGTAGGTCAGGAACAGGCTGCGGTTGTCCGGCAGCGTGGCCGGCGGCGCGACCTGCGGGGTGCCCGGCGGTGGCGGTGTGAGCGGCGGCGCGGGGATCTTCGGCACCGCATAGTGCGCGCGATAGGTCACGTGCGCGGCGGCGTCGCTCGCGCGAACGCGTTCGATGGCGCTGTTGTTGCGGTCGAACGCGTAGGCGAGCCGGAAGCGCGTCTCGAGCTGCGTCTGCGCGCCCGGGATGTCGTGACCGAACAGGGCCGCCGCGTCGACGAGGAAGGACTTGCGCTCGGGATGCGGCGCCGACACGACCGCGGCGCTGGCGAGCAGACTGTCCGAATAACTTTCGCGCACGGCGACCGCCAGCGGCGTGCCTTCCGGTGCGCGCACGCGCAGGTTGCGCGCGATCAATTGCAGGTTGTTGCCGACGCGCCGCAAACTGGCGACCTGTTCCTGTCCCATCAGCCCGGGCAGAAAGAAGCGTTCGCCCAGTCCGGTCGCCAGCCAGGTCGAGAAAAAGAACGGCTGGTCGAGCTGCTCCGGCCGCACTTCGAGCCAGGTGCGCTCGTCCTTCTGCCAGAAGGTGAAGAAGCCTTTGATCTCCCTGGCGTCCTTGACGACGTCGGCGAAGGGCCGCAATTGCGCCGGCTCGCCCGGACGCGCCGGTGCGGCCGCGGCCGGTGCCGTCGCCGCACCGGCGGGCTTGGCGTCGGCTGCGGCCGGCACAGGAGATGCCGCCGCGGGCGCGGCCGCCTCGGTCGGTTTCGAGCCGGGTGCCTCGGTGGGCACCTGCGGCGCGGTCGCGCAGGCGCCCAGTGCCAGCAGGCCTGCCGCAGCCATGCCGCGCCCTGTGAATCGAAGCGTCAGAAGTGTCGTCATGTCGGGCCCGTGATTTCGAAAGGCGCAGAGCGTAGAAGCGATTCCCCTAAAATTCAAACCCTTGCGACGAAACGGCGGAATCGTGGAAGCGACGACTGCAGGACCTGGCGCGAGCGAGCAGACCTCCGAGCTCGCCAAGAGTTTCGAACCGGCCTCGATCGAGCGCCGCTGGTATCCGGTGTGGGAATCGAGCGGTTACTTCAAACCCAGCCTCGATTCGGACAGGCCGTCGTTCTGCATCCAGTTGCCGCCGCCGAACGTCACCGGCGTGCTGCACATGGGGCACGCGTTCAACCAGACCATCATGGACGCGCTGACGCGCTACCACCGGATGCGCGGCTTCAACACGCTGTGGTTGCCGGGCACCGATCACGCCGGCATCGCCACGCAGATCGTCGTCGAACGCCAGCTCGAAGCCGAAGGGCTGACGCGCCACGACCTCGGCCGCGCCGAGTTCGTCAAGCGCGTGTGGGCGTGGAAGGAAAAATCCGGCGGCACGATCACGCAGCAGATGCGCCGCCTCGGCGCGTCGGTCGACTGGTCGCGCGAGTACTTCACGATGGACGAGAAGCTGTCGGCCGTCGTGATCGAGACGTTCGTGCGGCTGTACGAGCAGGGGCTGATCTACCGCGGCAAGCGGCTCGTCAACTGGGACCCGGTGCTCAAGACCGCGGTATCCGATCTCGAGGTCGTCAGCGAGGAGGAAGAAGGCCGGCTGTATCACCTGCGCTATCCGCTCGCCGACGGTTCGGGCCATCTGGTCGTCGCGACGACCCGGCCCGAGACGATGCTCGGCGACACCGCGGTGATGGTGCATCCGGACGACGAGCGCTACCGCCATCTGGTCGGCAAGACCGTGCGGCTGCCGCTGGCCGACCGCGAGATCCCGATCGTCGCCGACGCGTACGTCGACCGCGAGTTCGGCACCGGTGTCGTCAAGGTCACCCCCGCGCACGACTTCAACGACTACGCGGTCGGCCAGCGGCACGGGCTGCCGATGATCAGCATCTTCACGCTCGACGCCAGGATCAACGACAACGCGCCGGCCAGGTATCGCGGGCTCGACCGCAACGCCGCGCGCGAGGCGATCGTCGCCGACCTGCAGGCGGCGGGCCTCGTCGAGAGAATCGACAAGCACCTGCTCAAGGTCCCTCGAGGCGACCGCACCGGCGTGGCGATCGAGCCGATGCTCACGGACCAGTGGTTCGTCGCCACGGGCAAGCCCGCGCCGCAGGGCACGCTGTTTCCGGGCCGGAGCATCGCGCAGGTCGCGACCGAAGCCGTCGCCGACGGCCGCATCCGCTTCGTCCCCGACCACTGGGTCAGCACCTACATGCACTGGATGAACAACATCCAGGACTGGTGCATCTCGCGCCAGCTGTGGTGGGGGCATCGGATCCCCGCGTGGTACGACGAGCAGGGCAACGTGTACGTCGCGCGCAGCGAGGCCGAAGCGCAGGCGAAAGCCGGCGCCGGCAAGCGGCTCGAGCGCGATCCCGACGTGCTCGATACGTGGTTCTCGTCCGCGCTCGTGTGCCACTCGACGCTCGGCTGGCCCGCGCGGACGCGCGAGCTGGAGCTGTTTCTGCCCTCGTCGGTGCTGACGACCGGCTACGAGATCATCTTCTTCTGGGTGGCGCGCATGATCATGATGACCATGCACTTCACCGGCAAGGTGCCGTTCGAGGTCGTCTACATCCACGGCATGGTGCGCGACGCCGAAGGCCGGAAGATGAGCAAGAGCGAAGGCAACGTGCTCGATCCGGTCGATCTGATCCAGGGTGTCGATCTCGAAACCCTCGTGAAGAAATCGACGACCGGGCTGCGCCGCCCGCAGGACGCGCCGAAGATCGAGCGGCGCGTGCGCGAGGACTTCCCGCACGGCATCGCCGCCTACGGCGCCGACGCGCTGCGCTTCACGATGGCGTCGTACGCCACACTCGGCCGCAACGTGAACTTCGACACCAAGCGCTGCGAGGGTTACCGCAACTTCTGCAACAAGCTGTGGAACGCCACCCGCTTCGTGCTGATGAACACCGCCGGCGAAGACCGCGGGCTCGACGGATCGGCGCCCGTCGATCTGTCGTTCGTCGACCGCTGGGTCATCGGCGAACTGCAGCGCACTGAAGCCGAGGTCGAAAAAGGTTTCGCCGAATACCGGCTCGACAACGTCGCCAACGCGATCTACGGCTTCGTCTGGAACGAGTACTGCGACTGGTACGTCGAACTTGCCAAGGTGCAGCTTGCGCAGGGCAACGACGCGCAACGCCGCGGCACGCGCCGCACGCTGCTCACCGTGCTCGAGGCCACGCTGCGGCTCGCGCACCCGATCGTGCCGTTCATCACCGAGGAGCTGTGGCAGAAGGTCTCGGTGCTCGCCGGCAAGCGGCGCGCGGACGAGCGGACCTCGGTGATGATCCAGCCGTACCCGAAGGCCGAACCTTCGAAGATCGATCCCGCCGCCGACGCCGAGGTTGCGCTGCTCAAGCGCATGACCGACGCGTGCCGCAATTTGCGCGGCGAGATGAACCTGTCGCCGGCGCAGAAAGTGCCGCTCGCGGCGGCGGGCGACGCCGCGCGGCTGGCGCGATTCGCGCCTTACATGCGGCTGCTCGCGCGCCTGTCCGAAGTTCGCATCGTCGCCGACCTCGAAGCCGCCGCGCACGGCGCGCCGGCGCCGATCGCGGTCGTCGACGACGATCGGCTGATGCTGCTGGTCGAGGTCGACGTCGCCGCCGAGCGGCAGCGGCTCGCCCGGGAGATCGCGCGGCTCGAAAGCGAGATCCGCAAGGCCGAAGGCAAGCTCGGCAACGCGAGCTTCGTCGAGCGCGCACCTGCGGCGGTCGTCGCGCAGGAAAAGGAACGGCTCGCGAGCTTTGGCGCCACACTCGCCAAGTTGCGCGAGCAGCTGGTGCGGCTGCCGACGCAGTGATCGAGGAAAGCGGCTACTTCGCCGCGGGCGCGGCGTCGGCCGGCGGCGCCTGGACCGGCGGCTGCGGCGCAGGCGGTGAAACCGGAGCGGGCGCCTGCGGCGAAATCGGCACCGTGACGCCGGGCGCTAGCGGGATCTCCGGAACGACGGCGACCTTGGTGACCCAGTGCCGCGTCTCGCCGAAGCACGAGGTCGGCAGCCCGACTTTTTCCTCGTAGTGCAGAGACACGCGGCGGCCCATCGCCTTGTTGATCTCCTCCGCGACCTGGTCGTCCCAGACCGTGAAGTGGAATTTCTCCTGCGCGGCGCCCGGCATCGACACCATCGCGAGCTCGCCTTCCCAGGTCTTGCAGATCCAGCCCTTCTTGCTGAACTTCTGCACCCAGCCGGCGCGTTCGCCGGTCGAGTAGCTCCACGACAGCACCACGAGGAAGTACAGCGCGACCAGCACCGCGACGAGCGGCAGGCCGACGAACAGGAATTTCTTCATCGCGCGGCCGTCGGTCAGCGCCGTTTCAGGTAGTGGACGAACTCATGATCGACGGTCTCCTGCGCGAGCAGTTGGTTGCCGGTCTGCTTCGCGAAGGCCTTGAAATCGCGGAACGAGCCCGGATCGGTCGCGACGATCTTCAGCACCTGGCCGCTCGCCATCTCCGCGAGCGCCTTTTTCGCGCGCAGCACCGGCAGCGGGCAGTTCAGTCCGCGTGTGTCGATTTCCTTGTCGTAGCTGATCATGGTCTGCATCGAACCCGGTGCGGGGACTACGGCCACGGCGCGAAGTGTACTTCGTGCCCCCGCGCACGCAGCCAATCGGCGAGCGCCAGCCCGGTGCCGCGCGGCCAGACGCGCACCCTGGCGGGCTCGATCAGGCGGTACTCGACGAGCTCCTCGTTGAGCCGCACCTCGCCCCGCGCAGGCACGTGGTACGCGATGATGACCTGGTTGCGCAGCGCGAAGTCGTAAACGCCGATCAGCCGCGCATCGAGCGCGTCGAGCCGAGTCTCCTCCCTGACCTCGCGGATCACCGCGTCGCGCGGACTCTCGTCGCGTTCGAGAAAGCCCGTGACCAGCGCGAAGCGTCCCTCGGGCCAGGCCGCGTTTCGCGCGAGAAAGACCTTGCCTTCGTATTCGATGACGGCGGCGACGACCGGCACGGGATTGTCCCAGTGGACCCAGCCGCAGGCCGGACAGGCACTGCGCTCGCGCTCGCCGTGGATGCCGCGCACGAGCGGGGTGGCGCAGCACGGGCAGAAGCGGAATTCCTGTGTCAAGCGGCGGAACTCACGCACCCGGCAGTCGCGGCGGGTTCGGATGCGGCCGCGCGAGCGAATCCGCGTCCGCGGCGGCGGCGCGGCGGTACTCGGACGGGCTCAGAGCCGCTCCTCCACCCACGAGCGCACCCCGGCCAGCGCAGCGGGCAGCTTGGCGGGATCGGTGCCGCCGGCCATCGCGAGGTCCGCACGGCCTCCACCCTTGCCGCCGACCTGCTGCGCGACGAAGTTGACCAGTTCGCCCGCCTTGACTTTCGCGACGGCGTCGGCGGTCACGCCGGCGGCGAGCTGCACCTTGCCGCCCTCGACCGACGCCAGCACGATCGCCGCGCTCTTCAACTTGTTCTTGAGCTGGTCGATCGTGTCGCGCAGCACCCTGGCATCGGCGCCGTCGAGCGTGGCGGCGAGGACCTTGACGCCCTTGACGTCGGCGGCCTGCGCCGCGAGTTCGTCGCCCTGGCTCGAAGCGAGCTTGCTCTTCAGCCGCGCGACTTCTTTCTCGAACGACTTCACGGTTTCGAGCAGGTGCGCGATCTTCTGTGGCACCTCGGCCACCGGCGCTTTCAGCGCTGCGGCGACCTCGGCGAGCTGCGTCTCGATCGCCTGCGCGTACGCGAGCGCGCCCTCGCCGGTGACCGCCTCGACGCGGCGGATACCGGCCGCCACACCGCCTTCGGACACGATCTTGAACAGACCGATGTCGCCGGTGCGCGCGACGTGCGTGCCGCCGCACAGCTCGCGCGAACTGCCGATGTCGAGCACGCGCACTTCGTCGCCGTACTTCTCGCCGAACAGCGCGACCGCGCCGCCGCGCACGGCGTCGTCGAAGTTCATGACGCGCGCCTGCGTCGGCGTGTTGGCGAGGATCTCGCGATTGACGATCTCCTCCACGCGGCGGATCTGCTCCGGCGTCAGCGGCGCATCGTGGCTGAAATCGAAGCGCGTCTTCTCCGCGTCGACCAGCGAACCCTTCTGCTGCACGTGCGCACCGAGCACTTCGCGCAGCGCCTTGTGCATCAGGTGCGTGGCCGAATGGTTGCGCATCGTGCGCGCACGCAGCCGCCCGTCGACCTGCGCGCGCACCGTGTCGCCGAACTCGATCGAACCGGTCTTGACGACACCGTGATGGCCGAAGACGTCGGGCATGATCTTCTGCGTATCGAGCACCTCGAACGTGCCGCCGGGACCGACGATCTGGCCGCGGTCGCCGACCTGGCCGCCCGACTCGGCATAGAACGGCGTGGTGTCGAGCACGACGATCGCGCGCTGCCCCGAGCGAACCTCGGACACCGGCGCGCCGTCGACGTACAGCGCGACGACCCTGGCTTCGGTTTGCAGGTGCTCATAGCCGACGAAACGCGTCCTGTCGCCTGCGTATTCGACGCCGCCCGCCATCCTGAACCTGCCCGCCGCGCGCGCCTGTTCTCGCTGGCGCTGCATCGCGCGCTCGAAGCCGGCGTGATCGACACCGATGCCGCGCTCGCGGCAGATGTCGGCGGTCAGGTCGACCGGAAAGCCGTAGGTGTCGTACAGGACGAAGACCGTCTCGCCGTCGAGCATGCGCGGATCGCCCGAACTCATCTGTCCGAGTGCCGCATCGAGGATCTTCATGCCGTTTTCCAGCGTCTCGCCGAAGCGCTCCTCCTCCTGCCTCAACACGCCTTCGATGCGCGGCTGCATCTCGCGCAGTTCGGGGTACGCATCGCCCATCGCCCCGACCAGGTCGGCGACGAGCTTGTGGAAGAACGGCTCGGTCCGGCCCAGCTTGTAGCCGTGCCGCAGCGCGCGCCGGATGATCCGCCGCAGCACGTAGCCGCGCCCTTCGTTGCCGGGGATCACGCCGTCGGCGATCAGAAAGCCGCACGCGCGGATGTGATCGGCGATCACCTTCAGCGAGTTGTTCGAAAGATCCCTGGTCTTCGTCTCGCGCGCGGCCGCCTTGATCAGATCGCGGAACAGGTCGATCTCGTAGTTCGAGTGCACGCCCTGCAGCACGGCAGCGAGCCGCTCCAGCCCCATGCCCGTGTCGACGCAGGGCTTCGGCAACGGCGTGAGCACGCCCTTGTCGTCGCGGTCGAACTGCATGAACACGAGGTTCCAGATCTCGATGTAGCGGTCGCCGTCGGCGTCCGGCGACCCGGGCGGGCCGCCTTCGACCGCCGGGCCGTGGTCGTAGAAGATCTCGCTGCACGGACCGCACGGACCCGTGTCGGCCATCTGCCAGAAGTTGTCCGACACGTACTTCGGCTGCCCGGGCTTGTCGCCGATGCGGATGCAGCGCTGCCTCGGCACGCCGATCTCCCGGGTCCACAGGTCGTACGCCTCGTCGTCGTCGATGTAGACCGTCGTCCAGAGCTTCTCGGGCGGCAGGCCGTACACCTTCGTCAGCAGTTCCCACGCGTACTTGATCGCGTCGCGCTTGAAGTAGTCGCCGAACGAGAAGTTGCCGAGCATCTCGAAGAACGTGTGATGCCGCGCGGTGTAGCCGACGTTTTCGAGATCGTTGTGTTTGCCGCCGGCGCGCAGGCACTTCTGCGCGGTCGCAGCGCGCTTGTACGGCCGCGTCTCGCGGCCGGTGAACACGTCCTTGAACTGGACCATGCCCGAGTTGGTGAACAGCAGCGTCGGGTCGTTGGCTGGAACGAGCGACGAGGCGCGCACGATGGTGTGCCCCTTCGACTCGAAGTACTTGAGGAACCGGTCGCGGATTTCGGCGCTCTTCATGTCGGCGGCAGACGGGGTGATGGCGCGCAAACCCGCGCCACGCTTGGCAATTTCGGAACGCGGCGATCATATCAGGGGCATGCGCGGCGACCCCGCGCCCGCACTCGCCTTGACGATGCGCAAACGCAGCCGGCGCGCGCTCGGCGAGACTTGAGCCGGTACACGCGCCGTTACACTGCGCGCCGCCTTCCATTGAAGGGAGCCGCCACGCTTGGACTCGCCCGCCCCCGCCCCGATCGCAACGATCCGCCCCGGGTCGCTCGACGCCTGGCGCGTCGCGTCGCGGCCGCGCACGTGGTGGATCGCGACGGTGCCGGTTTTCGTGGGCACGAGCTTCGCGTTCCTCGCAAGCGGCCGCGTCGACGTGGTGTTCGCCACGCTCGCGCTGGCGTGCTCGGTGCTGCTG
>JBKBSH010000072.1:0-3011 GCA_046291795.1 Burkholderiaceae bacterium
AAGGCGGAATGCCGCGGAGTCGCCGATCCCCGCCCATCCGCATCGATCGATGTCAAAGACGACTACGCGGGCAATTCAAGCACAACGCGGCGGGTGCGAGCGCTCTTCTTTTCGATCTTGACAACGCGGATGTTTCCGATTTCGCGCGTATTGCGCACGTGCGTGCCGCCGCACGGCTGCAGATCGACGCCCTCGACGCGAACGAGCCGGACACGGCCGAAGCCCGTCGGCGGACTCACGCTCATCGACTTGACCAGCTGCGGACTCGCGGCCATCTCCTCGTCGGTGATCCACTCGTAGCCGACCGGGTGCGCCGCCGCGATCAACGCATCGAGGCCCGCCTGCACCGCCTGTCTGTCGAGCGGCGCCGTCATCGCGAAGTCCAGCCGCGCATAATCGGCCGTGATGCTGCAGCCGTCGACCCGTTCGCCGACGACCGCGCACAGCAGGTGCGTTGCCGTGTGAAAGCGCATGTGCCGGTAGCGCCGCGCCCAGTCGATCGTCGCGACCACGCGCGTGCCGGGCGTCAGTCTTTCGCGCCACGGCGATGAAGGATCGAGCACGTGCAGCGTATCGTCGGGGGTTGCGCCTTCGCGCCTGGCCTTGCGGGCATCGACGACCGCGTACGCGGTGCCGTCGGCGAGCGCGACCACGCCGCGATCGCCGGCCTGGCCACCGCCGAGCGGGTAAAACACCGTGCGATCGAGTTCGACGCCATCGTCGTGTAGCACGGTGACGACGGCATCGCAGGACTGCAGATAGGGATCGGTGCGGTACAGCGGTTCCGTCGCCATCGGGTGCATCGCGTGCCTCGTGCCGGACGAGGCGCGACGATACAACGGCCCGCGGCCCGCTCGCGCCGGAATCCTACGGTTCGGTCGGCAACCCGAGCGCGACCCACTCCGGCAGCCCGCCGCGCAGCCAGTAGACGGCAGCGAAGCCCCGGCCGGCGGCGGTCTTGGAGGCCTTGTACGACTTCCAGCACTCGGGGCCGTTGCACAGGAAAATCAGCGACTCGTCCTTGCCGAGCTTGCCGAGCCCGGCGAACGAATCGACGGTCGCGTCGAAGTCCGGCTCCTTCAGGCTCTTCTCGCCGTACGGGACGTGGATCGCTCCACGCGCATGCCGGGCCTTGAACTCGCGTTCGGTGCGCACGTCGACGAGCTTCGCGCCGCGCTGCGCCAGCTCGAGCGCCTCGCGCGCCCCGATGCGCTTCACACCCGGCAACTCCTCCGGCGTGACGATGCCGAGGCTGGCGACGTACTCGTACGGCCGCGGATCGGTCGTGGCGCGGAAGCGCGGCGCGCCGGGAATGACGTTGTCGGTGGTCGTGACCCACTGCACGACCGCGCGCTTGAACGCGGGCGACGCATCGCGGCGTACGGCGACCCCGAAACCGGCCGGCAGCGGTCGTGACACGGCGAGCGCCCGCGCGCGCTGCGGATGGGCCGCCGACCACTTGCTCCACTCCTGCTCCATCGCGACCGTCACGTCGTAGCGGCCGCCGAGCGACATCAGTCCGGCGAGGCTGCTCTGCTCGTAGCTGACGTGCTTGAGCGCGCGCACCGACAGCCCGCCCTGGGTCAGCAGCCCGCGGCCGACGTACGTGCGCAGCGAATCCTCGTGCGGGAAGTAGGCGTTGCGGCCCTTCAGATCCGCGACGCTGTTCACGCCGCCGCTGGCGACCAGCACATAGCGCTCCTCGCCGCCGGTGTGCGCGACGAGCTCGTAGCCGTGAGCGAGCGCGGAAGCGATCACGTGCGCCGGAGCGATGATCGCGTCGTTCTCGCCGGTGCGGGTGGCGCGCATCGCGTCGCGCAGATCGCGCACCGGCAGCACCGCGACCGCCGCACCGAGCAGCCGCGGCAGCGGCGTGTTGGCCACCGCGATCGACAGCAATCCGCTGCCTTCGTCGGCAGGGTCCATCGCCACCAGGACGCGCTGCGTCGGCGCAGCCGTCTGCGCCCACACCGCGTGCGCAAGACCGACGAACACAAGCGCGGACAGTGCGGACAGTGCGGATTTCGTCCGCCTCGGCATCGGGCCCTCCTTCGTGTCAGGGGATGTCGGCGCGGCTCTTCGCGGCTCTTCGCGGCCATTCGCTGCCGTTTGCAAGCGCCTCTAACGTAGACCGGAACGCCTGTTCGGAAAAGCCCGAATTGGCCCGATCCCGTCGCCGAAACCGGCGATGGGCGCGATCCCTTCGCGGTTGCGGGGGCAACGGGTGCTGTTGCCGTGCTGCAAGAACCCGTTCAAGGTTCGGTCGATCGCGCGGCGGCGAAGGCCGACCCGCGCCTGCGCACTGCCGCGGGCCGCGACGGTTCCGCCGGCGCTTCGTCCGCGTGGTTCTCGATGAGCCGCGCGGCCACGCCGGCCACCGTTTCCGTCGCGAACAGCGCGCGCTCCGCCAGGTCGGGGTCGACGTACTCCTCCCACGGCAGCAGCAGCAGCGCGTAGACGAGCTTCTCGAACTCGGGGGCGAACCGGTCGATGATGTCCTGCGGCTCGGCGCACAGCTTCTTGTCGGTGACCAGCCCGAACTGCACGCCGCCGTCGTACGACAGGATCGACACGCCCACGCCGATGTTGCCCGACTGCGGGACCCAGAACATCATCTGTTTCAGTCGCGCGCCCGCCAGATACAGCGTCTGCTGCGGGCCGGGCACGTTGGTCATCACGGCGGTCGCCTTGCGCTGGAAGATTTCGAGAACCTGGTTCTGCACCGCGCGCGGCACGAGGCCGGTCATGCCGAGGATCGCCATCGCGAGCACGGGCATGTAGCCGCCTTTCAGCTCCTCCATCCGCGCGTGCACTTCGAGCACGCGCGCGATCGGGTTTTCGATTCCCACCGGCAGCAGCAGCGGAACCAGCCCGAACTTGTTGCCGAGCGTCTTCGGCGGACCGGGCGGCCGCAGATTGACCGGCACCATCGCACGGATCTCGCAACCGGTCACGTCCTCGCCGCGCGCGACGAGGTACTCGCGGAACGCGCCCGCCACGCACGCGAGCAG
>JBKBSH010000072.1:3108-4570 GCA_046291795.1 Burkholderiaceae bacterium
CTCGTCGCCGTATCGCTTTCCATCAGCGCCAGCGCCGCAGCGTCCTGCGCCACGCGCGCGGCGATGCGCGCGTATCCGGCTGCCGCTTCGCCGGCGAGATTCGGATCCTCCAGCACGGCCCCGTAGGCGTGCAGCACGCGGGTTGCGATGTCGCCGGTGGCGTCGATCGCCTTGACCGTGGCGTCGGTGAACGGGCGCAGCAGCGCGTCCCACGGGCCGTCGTGCACCCGTCGATCGGGCCGCACCGGTGGCGGTTCCGCGTCGTCGTCGGCGTCGGCGCGGGTCGATGTCAGCGCCAGCAGCACGCCCATCAGTGCCATGCCGTCGGCGATACAGTGGTGGATGCGGACCACCAGCGCCGAGCCGCCGTCGTAATGTTCGACCAGATGCATCTGCCACAGCGGCCTGCCGGGATCGAGCGCCTGGCTCGCCAGTTGCGCGGCGAACTTCTGCAGCTCGGCCGTGCCGCCGGGCGCCGGCAGCTCGACGCGGATCAGGTGGTGGTCGAGATCGAAGTCCTCGTCCTCCTCCCACCAGTAACCGGTCGCGTCCCCCACGACGCGGCAGCGGAAGCGGTCGTACCGCAGGAAGCGGCGTTCGAGCACCTGCTTCAGCCGCTCGCAGTCGATGCGGTCGGCGAACACGTCGACGCCGACGATCATCATCAGATTGCCGGGGGAATCCATACGCAGCCATGCCGTGTCCACCGGCGACATCCGTTGGCGGCGCGCCATCGTCTCCTCCTCGTCGTCGTGCACCCGCTTCGGCATAATAGCCGCGCGCGCCGTTGCGGCCGCGCGATGGAGGAGACGATGAGCGAGCTGAAGGCGAAGTTCGAAAAGGCCGTCGCGGATTCGAAGAACCTGCCCGAGCGCCCCGACAACGCGACGCTGCTGAAGATCTACGCGCTTTACAAGCAGGCCACCGTCGGCGACGTCGAGGGCAAGCGGCCCGGATTCACGGACATGGTCGGCCGCGCCAAGTGGGACGCTTGGAACGAGCTCAAGGGCCTCGCGAAGGAGGACGCGATGCAGCAGTACGTCGATCTGATCGAGGAACTGAAGGGCTGAGCGCCCGCGTCGCGCCCGCCGCGCGCCGCCGTCCCGCGGAGCCCAGCGTTCAGGCTTTTCCCCTGCCGCCTTTTTTCGCCGGCGCTTTCGCCGACGCGTGCGCGGACTTCGCCTTGTCGAGCAGCTCGTCGAGATGCCGCTCGATGTGCTGCTCGAACCTCGCCTTGAACGGCTTCAGCAGGAAGCCGAGCTTCACGTCCAGATCGATCTGCGATTCGGTGACGCGCATGTGGCCCTCCACACCGGCGCGATGAAAATGCAGCGTGTCGCCGTTCCACTCGCTGACGAGGTCGTATTCCTCGGCCAGTTGGTCGGCCGTCGTCTGCGCGATTCTCTTCGCCTGCGCGAGAGGCAGGTCGTGCCTGCGCGTGTACTTGATGTCAGACATCGGG
>JBKBSH010000072.1:4669-8509 GCA_046291795.1 Burkholderiaceae bacterium
TCCTTCACGTGCGCCGAGCCTGCCACACGTCCGGGTTCAGCAGCGACGGCGGCCGCCGGCCGGCCAGCGTCTCGGCCAGATTGCGCATCGCCAGCCGCGCCATCGCCTCGCGCGTGGCACGCGTGCTCGAAGCGATGTGGGGCGTCAGCACGGCGTTGTCCAGTTCGAGGAAGCCCGCGCGCAGGTTCGGCTCGTCCTCGAACACGTCGAGCCCCGCCGCTGCGAGCCGCCCGTGCTTCAGCGCGTCGATCAGCGCGTCGTCGTCGACCACGCCGCCGCGCGCGATGTTGACGAGGACCGCGGTCGGCTTCATCAGCGCGAGCTCGGCCGCGCCGATCAGGTGATGCGTGTCGCGCGAGTACGGCACCATCACGACGAGGTGATCGGCCGTTCGCAGCACGTCCTCCTTGGTGGCCCACACCGCGCCGCCCTCCTGGTCGGCCGGCAGCCGCGTGCGGTTGTGATACACGACGCGCATCGAGAACCCCGTCGCGCGCCGCGCGACCGCGCGGCCGATGCGGCCCATGCCGATCACGCCGAGCGTGGTGCCGTGCAGTTCGGCGCCGAGGAACATCTCGAACTCCCAGCGCTTCCAGTGTCCCGCCCGCAGCCAGCGCTCGGCCTCGCCTACGCGTCGCGCGGCCGCCAGCAGCAGCGCCCACGCATGGTCGGCCGTGGCCTCGTTGAGCACGTCGGGCGTGTTGGTCGCGACGACGCCGTGCTTCGTGCACGCCGCCAGATCGATGTTGTTGTAGCCGACCGCGATGTTGGCGACGACCTTCAGCCGCGGGCAGCGCGCGAGCAGCGCCTCGTCGACGCGTTCGCCCGCCGTGATCAGCGCGCCGTCGGCGTCGGCGAGCCGCTCGGCGAGCTGCTCGGGCGCGAGCGACAGGTCCGCCTGGTTGTCGACGACATCGTAGGTTTGTCTCAGTTCGGCGATCAGCGCGGGGAAGATCCGGCGCGTGACCGCCACTCGGAACGGTCGCTGGGTCATGTGAAGAAGACGAAGGTCAGCAACGCGAAGATCGGCAACAGGATTGCCGCCGACCACAACATGTAGCCGAAGAAGCTCGGCATGGCAATGCCGCTCGCCTCGGCGATCGCCTTGACCATGAAGTTCGGCGCGTTGCCGATGTAGGTGTTCGCACCCATGAAGACCGCGCCCGCCGAGATCGCGGTCAGCGTCGGCGCCAGCGCCGTCATCAGCGTCCGGGCGTCGCCGCCGGCCAGGTTGAAGAACACCAGATACGTCGGCGCATTGTCGAGGAACGACGACAGCGCGCCGGTCAGCCAGAAGTACGCCGCGTTGTCGGGAAGGCCCCGCTCGTCGCTGACCAGCCGCACCAGATCGGCGAACGCACCCGCTTCGCCCGCGCGCAGCATCAGCAGCACCGGCGCCATCGTGATGAAGATGCCGAAGAAAAGCTTCGCGACTTCGACGATCGGCGCCCAGTCGAACTCGTTGGCCTTGCGCGTGGCCTTCGGCGTGATCGCCAGCGAGACGGCGGCAACGACGAGGAAGACCGCGTCGCGCACGATCCCTTCGAGCGGCAGCCGCTGACCCAGCACGGCGATCTCGACACCCGGCTTCCACAGTCCGCTCATCAACACCGCACCGAGCACCACCGCGAGCAGCACGAAGTTGACCCCGCCTTCGATTCGCAGCGCGCTCGCCGGCGTCGGATCGCGCTTCAGCCCCTGCGCGACGTCGCGCATGTAAAGCGCCCAATCGAGCGCGAAATACAGCGCCAGCAGGATCGCAGCCGCGAGCAGCATCGGCAGGAACAGGTGCTGCAGCGTCCAGAAGAAGCTCACCCCCTTCAGAAACCCGAGGAACAGCGGCGGGTCGCCCAGCGGCGTCAGCGAACCGCCGATGTTGGCGACGATGAAGATGAAGAACACGATCGTGTGAACGTTGTGCCGGCGATCGTCGTTGGCGCGGATCAGCGGCCGGATCAGCAGCATCGCCGCACCCGTCGTTCCCATGAAACTCGCCAGGACGCCGCCCAGCGCGAGCATGCACGTGTTGACCGTCGGCGTGCCCTTCGGGTTGCCGCGCACGTAGATCCCGCCGGCGATCACGTACAGCGTACCGATGAACACGATGAACGGAAGGAACTCCAGCAGCAGCGTGTGCAGCGCCAGCTCGGCCGCGGTGCCCGCGCCGAATGCCACACCGAGCGGCACGATGCACGCGAGCGCCCAGCCGACCGCGATCTTGCCGTAGTGGTGATGCCAGACCCGCAGCGCGAGCAGCGGCATCAGCGCGATCGACAGCAGGATGCCGACGAAGGGCAGCGCCCACACGACCCCGAGCCGGCTCGCGTCGAACTCGGCCGCGCCGACCGCCGACGGAACGACCGCGGCGACCCATCCCGCCGCGTGCACGATGCGGGTTCCCTTCAACGCCCCCTCCTTGCGCCCGCCGCACCGGGCGGTGCGTCTCATTCTTCCGTCGCGACGATCAGATGCACGCGGTACGGCCCGTGCGCGCCGAGCACGACCGTCTGTTCGATGTCGGCGGTGCGTGACGGCCCCGACACCATGTTCAGCGCGCGCGGCAGAACGCCGCCGCGCTCGGCGCGCAGCAGCGCGAACGCGTCTTCCATGCCGGCGACGATGCGCGACGCGCGCACCAGCGCGACGTGCGTCTCCGGCAGCAGGTGTGTCGATGCGGGCGTGTCGGGCCCGGACAGCAGCACGATCGTCCCCGTTTCCGCCAGCGCGCAGTAACACCCGGTGACGCCGACCGCATCCGAGCCCTGCGACTCGTCGAACCGCGGCGCGCGGAATTCGACCTCGAGCCCGGCGCCCGCCCAGTCGAGCGCGGCGAGCGCGGGCCAGACCACCGCGCGCCGTCCGAGCGCCTGCGCATCGAGATAGCGCGCGACCGCAGCGGGCGCGTCGGCGAGCCGCGGCACTTCGTCGACCGTGCTCGCCATTTTCTCCGACATCGCGCGGAAACGGACCCGCAGATCGCCTTCGATCGCCGGCCGCGGGCCGGCCGGATGACGCGCGAGATAGTCCTCGGCCAGCGCGCGTTCCGCGGCGACCGGCTCCCCGGCGCGGTGCTGGTTGATGCGGATGCGCTTGAAGATGGCCGCGCGCGCGCTGCGGGTGTCGAAGCTCACGGGCTCGCGCTCAACGGGTCGCCTTGCGGATGAAATCGGCGATGTGCGCGACACCGGCGGCGTGAGGCAGCCGCGCACCCGGATCGCACCTCCCGAGCAATCCTCCGGTCGGGTTCCACGGCGAATTGGGCAGCGACAGCATCGTCTTTGCCATGATGCGTGCAGGCGAGTTCGTCTTGTTCGAACGCGAAGGCGTGCGGCGCGCGCCGCCGAAGCGCCGCGGCAACGTCCCCGTCGGCGACGCTCCGCGACCGGTAGTGCGGAAGGACACGACGTCCACGCCGGAGCGGATCAGCCGATCGACTTCGGCCAGCACGACGAAGGCGTTTTCGGTGCCGAGCGAGGCGGCGCGTCTGGACAGTGCGGGCATGCGGGGGTCCGTGCGAGCGAGGCGCGATTGTAGCGACCGCGCTCGGACGCTTCGCCGGCCGGGCAAAAAAAAGAGGCGGCGCACGGCCGCCTCGGATGGGCAGGGTGCGGATCGCTCGACGGCTACTTGATCTGCCCGCGAATCTCGCCGGCCGGCACGCCGCCGGAGGCGGCCGTCGAGTGCACGTTCACGTAGGTGACGCCGGCGCGGATCGCGGCGATCAGTTCGGCGAGTTCGCCGGCGGCGATCAGTTGTCCGCCCGGCCCGACGACCGACGACGCGGTGAGTACGCCGCTCACGCTGCCGCCCGGCACCGGGCAGCGTGGGTGCCGGCGGGCG
>JBKBSH010000073.1:0-8429 GCA_046291795.1 Burkholderiaceae bacterium
GGGGGGCGTGAAGGCTTTACGCAAAGGGACTGGCGCTATCGCTACGGCGGCATAGCTGATGGCGACCAGCCGGGGCGCCGAGCTTAGTGGCTGGCTGGCAGCCAGCGGGCACGAGTCGCTGGCCGCGCTTCTGCCGCAGTTCGCCGCGCGCCTGGCGATGATGGTGCCGATCGAAAATCCGCCCTGGACCGAAACGGTCGCGCAGGCGCGCGCCGAGTACGAGGCGTGGCAGGCGCGCCCGCCCGTGTATTCGCAGCTCGTGCCCAAGCTCGACCTGTGGCAGATCGTCGAGGCTCTGAAGCGCGCGCTGCCGCACGATGCGATCGTCACCAACGGCGCGGGCAACTTCTCGACCTGGGCGCACCGCTTCTGGCGTTACGGGCCGCTGCGAACGCAGCTCGCGCCGACCGCGGGCAGCATGGGCTACGGCGTGCCTGCGGCGGTCGCCGCCAAGATCGCCGCGCCCGAGCGCACGGTCGTGTGCTTCGCGGGCGACGGCGACTTCCTGATGACCGGGCAGGAGCTGGCGACCGCCGTCCAGTACCGTGCGGCGCCGCTCGTGATCGTCTTCAACAACGGCATGTACGGAACGATCCGCATGCACCAGGAGCGCGAATTCCCCGCGCGCGTGCACGGCACCGCGCTCGGCAACCCGCACTTCGCGCTGCTCGCGCAGGCGTACGGCGGATTCGGCGCGGTGGTCGAGACGACCGACGCGTTCGCGCCCGCGCTCGACCACGCGCTCGCGCACATCCGCGAAAAGCGGCTGCCCGCGCTGATCGAGCTGCGCTGCGACCCGGAAGTGATCACGCCGAACGCGACGATTTCGGCGATCCGGTCGACCGCGCAGTTGCGCTGATCGCGTCAGGCCACGTACAGCAGCAGCGCGACGACGTGGCTCGCGCTGCCGGCGAGCACGAACAGGTGCCAGATGCCGTGCGCGTGGCGCCAGCGTTCGTCGTTCGCGTAGAACACGAGGCCGCCCGTGTAGAAGACGCCGCCCGCCGCGACCCAGGCGAAGCCGGATGCGCCGATCTCGCGCACGAGCGCAACCGCGGCGGCGGCGCCGAGCCAGCCCATCAGCAGGTACAGCGCGAGCGAGGCGACGCGCGCTCCGCGCGCGAACCACACCTCGTGCACGATGCCGGCGAGCGCCAGCGCCCAGACCAGCCCGAACAGCGTCCAGCCGAGCGGCCCGCGCAGCGTCACCAGCGTGAACGGCGTATACGTGCCTGCGATCAGCAGATAGATCGCGCAGTAATCGAGCTTGCGCAGCACGCTTTTCGCGCGTCCGCGCAGGCTGTGGTACAGGGTCGAAGTGGCGTACAGCGCGATCAGCATCGCGCCGAAGACGGCGAAGCTCGTGATCTTCCAGGGGTCGCCCTGGCGCGCTGCGACCGTGACCAGCGCGACCGTCGCCACACCCGCGAACGCCACGCCGGCGAGGTGCGTGAGGCCGTTCAGCCGTTCGCCGCGGTACATGATGAAGGGCCGATGCCGCGCGGATGGGGCCGCTGCCGCCGCGCGGGGTTCAGGTTGCGGACTTGTCTTCGGCCGGCGGCGGCGGCTCGGGCGCCGGCGCGGTTTCGGTCTTGACCGCCTTGCGCTGGCGCTTTTCTTCCTGCTTGCGCTTCTTCGCCAGCTCGCGCTGACGCTTCTCGTACTGGTAGTTCGGCTTCGCCACTCGGCCTCCTGTTCTGCGGCGGTGAGATGGGCTTCACCGACGGCGCCAGCTTACACGCCCGGGCGTCGGCAGGCGGTCAGAGACTGTGGATCCTTCTGCTGCGCGGCCCGCTGGCGTCGTTGCGCGGTGTTGGCTGCGGCCGCTTCGCTTCACATCGGCTGCGCCGATGTGAGCCTGCGCCGAAACTTCGTTTTCGGGCCTCGCCTATCAACTTGATATGTCTCGGGCCTGCGGCTGCGTGCCCCAGACTTGATCCGGGGCAGCGGGCCGCTCGCGTCGAAATCTTCACAACTTCTCAGCGCCTGGTAGCGCGAACTGCCCTGCGAAAGTAGCGCCTCAAGGCCGGTCGGTACGCCGTCACCCGTCGCATGTCGACACCGTCCAGCAGCGCATCTGCCAGTACGCCCAACCCGCGAACGGCATCGCCACGCTCGAGGTGTGCGAGTGCCTGAAACAGCCGGACCACCGCGTCGCGGGGCGCGGCACGAGCGCACGCGGCGAGCCATCTCAAGCTCGCGTTCAAATTGCCCACGACCCGATGCGAAGAAGCCAGGCAGATCATCGCGTTGATACGTTCTTCCTTCTTCAGCCGCCCGCGTAAGGCTGCCTTGTACAACGGGATCGCCTCTTTCTCCCTCCCGGACCTGTCAAGAGCGTACGCCTTCGACAACAGATCAACGGCTTCTTGGGTACTGCCGTCCGGGGTCTGAACAAGAGTCGTCCGTGCACGCTGCACGGTCCGAACTTTGGGAGTCGGATTCATGAGCGACCAACCGCAACACCTACGTAGCGTCCACCCTGGTCAAGGTTACCTTCCTGCGACCGGCTTTCAAGCTGATCGGATGACTGCTCCAGGTCTCCTGCTTCCGTAGCGCCATTCTCTGCGTCTTGTTTACGAGTCGGCACACCCAATGCGGCGCCGCAAATCGATTGACCTGCAGCACTGGAAATTCGTGCGGCGGCGCCCCGCGCGGCACGTTATAGACGTCGACGTTTGAATTGAAATCAGGATTCTTGAAGTCCCAGTACTTCCTGAGCTGGTTTAGGGTCACCATGCCAATGAGGTTATCGAAGATATGTGCAATCCCCCGGTCAATCACGAGCGCACGCTCTGGACTCCCCTTGAACTCAAGCGTGACGTCATGATGAAGCGTCGGTGATCCTTTCCTGCAGTCGACGAAGTGCCCTCTCATGACTCTGTCGTCCGCTGCAAGAAACGTCAGCACGTCCACCTGCCCCAAATGTATGCCGTAAATCTCGTACCCACCGTGCCCCGACTCGGAAAAATCCGCAGCGTGATAGACGATGGAAAAGTTTCCCTGACCGGGACTCGGTAACACGATTCGAGACTGCTGCGTCGTTTTGATGAAGTAGTTGCTGATCCAGTACAGACCATCGATCGAGGTCGATTCCTCGATCTGCTCTTGCTCGAACGTATCCCGAAGCGAAAACATTGCCCCACCTCGAACAGTTTGAAACCTCGCGACAATCGAGCCGCGCGACTGCGCGGCTCGAAACCGCCTTTACGCCACTTCGAGGCGATAGCCCGCCTCGGCGGCCAGAGTCTCGGCCCGCCTCAAGTCGCCCGCCTTCACGGCGTTGGCAATGTCGGCGGCCCGCTGCAAGGCGCTCGTCGCACAGCGAGCTCAGTCCTCGAGGCCGAGTTCCTGGATCTTGCGGGTGATCGTGTTGCGACCGACGCCGAGCTTGAGCGCGGCCTCGATGCGGCGGCCTCGGGTGTGTCTCAAGGCGGTACGGATCAACGCAACCTCGAAGTCGCGCGCCAGCGCCGTCATCACATCGGTCTGGCCTTCGGCGAGCCGACGCTCGACCTCGTCGATCAGCAACGCGCGCCAGTCGCGCGCCGGTGTCGATGCGACCGGCGCCGGCGCGCTCGCAGCAACGTCGGGCGGCTGCGGCGCCTGCGACGATGCGTCATCGGCCGGCGCGGCCTGCGTGCGCAGCTCCACCGGCAGGTCGTCGAGCCTGACGACCTGCGCCGGCGCCAGCACCGTGAGCCAATGGCACAGGTTCTCGAGCTGGCGCACGTTGCCGGGGAAGGGCAACTGCTGGATGTGCGTCAGCGCCTCCTCGGACAGCCGCTTGGGCTCGACCCCCAGCTCGCGCGCGCTCTTGGCGAGGAAGTGCCGCGCCAGCAACGGGATGTCCTCGCGCCGCTCGCGCAGCGGCGGCAGTCGCAGGCGGATCACGTTGAGCCGGTGGTACAGGTCCTCGCGGAACAGCCCCTGGCGCACGCGCTCCTCGAGGTTCTGGTGGGTCGCCGCGATCACGCGCGCATCGGCCTTGATCGGCTGGTGGCCGCCGACGCGGTAGTAGAAGCCGTCGGACAGCACGCGCAGCAGGCGAGTCTGCAGCTCGGCCGGCATGTCGCCGATCTCGTCGAGAAACAGCGTGCCGCCCGCGGCCTGCTCGAAGCGGCCCCTGCGCATCGCCTGCGCGCCGGTGAAGGCGCCGCGCTCGTGACCGAAGAGCTCGCTCTCGAGCAGATCGCGCGGGATCGCGGCCATGTTCAACGCGATGAACGGGCCGCCGCTGCGCGCGCTGTGCTTGTGCAGCGCGCGCGCGACGACTTCTTTGCCGCTTCCGGACTCGCCGGTCAGCAGCACGGTGACGTTGGAGTTGGCAAGGCGCCCGATCGCGCGGAATACCTCCTGCATCGAAGGCGCCTGGCCGAGGATCTCGGGAACCTCGACCGGCGCTTCGTCGGCGGCAGACTCGCGCAGGCTCTCGTCGACCGCGCGGCGGATCAGTTCGACGGCGCGATCGACGTCGAACGGCTTGGGCAGGTATTCGAACGCGCCTCCCTGAAAGGCCGACACCGCGCTCTCCAGGTCGGAGTACGCGGTCATCACGATGACCGGCAGCGCCGGGTGCCTGCGCTTGACCGTGCGCAGCAGCTCGATGCCGTTGACGCCCGGCATGCGGATGTCGGAGACGAGCACCTGCGGGCTGTCGGTCTCGAGCTCGTGCAGCACCTCCTGCGCGCCGCCGAAGGCCTTGCAGGGAATGTTCTCGCGCGCGAGCGCCTTTTCCAGGACCCAGCGAATGGAGCGGTCGTCGTCGACGATCCAGATCGGTTTCATGTGTACGGGATCAGTATCCGGAATTCGGTACGGCCCGGCCGCGAATCGACTTCGATCGCGCCGTCGTTCTGCTGGATGAAGGTCTGCGCCAGCGTCAGCCCGAGCCCGCTGCCGCCTTCGCGCCCGGATACCAGCGGATAGAAGATCCGCTCCTTGAGCTCGTCCGGGATGCCCGGGCCGTTGTCGATCACGTGCAAGGCCAGTGCCAGGCGGTGCCGGTGGCGCGCGATCGTGACCTGCCGCACCACGCGCGTGCGCAGCACGATCCGGGCATCGCCCGCCGCGATGCGCGCGTCGAGCGCCTGCGCGGCGTTGCGAACCACGTTCAGCAGCGCCTGGATCAACTGCTCGCGGTCGCCGCGCACGTCCGGGACCGATGCGTCGTAGTCGCGCCGCACGTCGAGACCGCGCGGGAACTCGGCGAGGATCAAGGCGCGCACGCGCTCGCATACCTCGTGGATGTTCAGCGGTCCGACCACGCGCGGATGGCGGTGCGGCGCGAGCAGCCGATCGACCAGCGATTGCAGGCGGTCGGCCTCGCCGATGATCACGCGCGTGTACTCGCGCTGCTCGGCCGAGGCCAGTTCGCCTTCCAGAAGCTGCGCCGCGCCGCGGATCCCGCCGAGCGGATTCTTGATCTCGTGCGCGAGGTTGCGCAGAAGCTGCCGATTGGCCTCGGTCTGGTCGAGCTGATGCTCCTCGCGCGTGACCTTCAACTGCTGCTCGATTTCCACCAGCTCCAGCGCAAGCGGTGTGTCGTCGGCGTACAACCCCGACGCGACCGCCTGCACGGGCAGCGAATCGCGGTGCGGCCGCCGTACCGACAGGAGCTGCCGCCGCAGTCCGAGGTTGTTCGCGCGCGCGTCGGCGACCATCCGTTCGACCTCGCCTTCGTCGGCAAAGAGCCGCGCCGCGCGAAGCCCGACCAGGCTGCGTCGCGACAGGTCGAACAGCTGCTCGGCGGCCTGGTTGGCATACACGACCGCGCCATCGGCGCCGACGATCAGGACCGCGGTCGCGAGCAGGTCGAGCCCCGCGTATCGCGCGGGCGCCTGGACCGCGACCGGGCCATCGTCGACCCAGCTCATCGACACCGCTCCGGACGTGTACGGACGACGGCGTCGCGCCGCGTGGCGCGTGGCGCTACTGACGCAGAAGCGCGAGCTCCCGCTGCAGCGAAGCGACGTTGTTTTCGCTGCGCTGGATCTCTTCGAGCAGTCGTTGCACGCGCTCCTGGTAGCGCGCGAAGTTGCGCGTCTCGTCGCCGCGGCGTTCCGGTTCGCCGTTGTTGAACTCGGCGCGCAGCCGCGCGAGCTTGTCCTGCTCGGCGCGGAGTTCCTCTTCGAGAATGCGCCGGCGGTCGTTGTCGCGCGAGCGCTGCGTATCGCCGTCGACCCGCGGGAAGTTCGCCGGCGTGGCCGCCCGCGTCTCGTTCGCCGACGGGCTGCCGTTCGGCCTGGCCGGCAGCCGCGGCGCGGGTACGGTCAGGATCGGCTGCACGTCGACCTTCTTGCAGCCCTTGGGCGCGCCGAAGTTCTGGTAGGTCTTGTGACCTTGATCGTCGACGCAGACGAAGATCTCCGACTGCGCAGCGACGCTCGCCGGTACCGCCGCCGTGCACAGCATGCTCATTACAAACAAGGCCTTGCGCGCCATCGTCGTATCCGAAGCAGAACGCAGCGGGCCCAGTGTACGGCAGGCCCCAGGGGCTCAATATCCCGTATGCCGGCGCAATGCCGGGCATTTTCGAGCCAGTCGTCCGGTCCATCGCGGCGCCCATGCGCGGCAAGCGAAAAGGGGCGGATGCACCGCCCCTTTTGCACCTTTGCGGCCGTCGCTCCTCAGGCGGAGTAGTACATGTCGAACTCGACCGGGTGCGTCGTCATGCGGAAGCGCGTCACCTCTTCCATCTTCAGCGCGATGTATGCGTCGATCATGTCGTTGCTGAACACGCCGCCGCGCGTGAGGAACTCGCGATCGCGGTCCAGGTTGTCGAGCGCCTCGTCGAGCGACGCGCACGGATGCGGGATCTTCGCCGCCTCTTCGGGTTCGAGGTCGTAGAGATTCTTGTCCATCGGTTCGCCGGGATGGATCTTGTTCTGAACGCCGTCCAGTCCCGCCATCATCATCGCGGTGAACGCCAGATACGGGTTGGCGGTCGGATCCGGGAAGCGCACCTCGACGCGGCGGCCCTTCGGGTTCGACACATACGGAATCCGGCAGGCAGCGGAGCGGTTGCGTGCCGAGTACGCCAGGTTGATCGGCGCCTCGAAACCGGGTACCAGCCGCTTGTACGAGTTCGTGCCCGGATTGGTGATGGCGTTCAGCGCCTTCGCGTGCTTGATGATGCCGCCGATGTAGTACAGCGCGAAGTCCGACAGACCCGCATAGCCGTTTCCGGCGAACAGGTTCTGCCCGTCTTTCCAGATCGACTGGTGCACGTGCATGCCCGAACCGTTGTCGCCGACCACGGGCTTCGGCATGAACGTCGCCGTCTTGCCGTAGCTCGCCGCGACGTTCCACACGGTGTACTTCAGGATCTGCAGCCAGTCTGCGCGCTTGACCAGCGTGTTGAACCGGGTGCCGATCTCGCACTGACCGGGCGCGGCGACCTCGTGGTGGTGCACCTCGACGTCGACCCCTTGCTGCTCCAGCAGCAGACAGATCTCCGAGCGGATGTCCTGCAGAGAGTCGACCGGCGGCACCGGAAAGTAGCCGCCCTTGACCGGCGGGCGGTGCGCGAGGTTACCGCCCTCGTAGTCGATTCCGCTCGACCAGGGCGCTTCCTCCGACTTGATCCGGACGAAGCAACCCGACATGTCGACGTTCCAGGTCACCGAGTCGAAGATGAAGAACTCGGGCTCCGGCCCGAAGTACGCGGTATCGCCGATGCCGGTCGACTTCAGATACGCCTCGGCGCGCTTGGCGATCGATCGCGGGTCGCGGTCATAGCCTTTGCCGGTCGAAGGCTCGATCACGTCGCACGTGATGATCAGCGTGTTTTCCTCGCGGAACGGGTCCATCCGCGCGGTGTCCGCGTCCGGCATCAGCAGCATGTCCGACGCCTCGATGCCTTTCCAGCCGGCGATCGACGAGCCGTCGAAGGCATGACCGTGCTCGAACTTGTCTTCGTTGAAGCTTTTGGCCGGCACGCTGACGTGCTGCTCCTTGCCGCGGGTGTCGGTGAAACGCAGGTCAACGAACTTCACTTCGTTGTCCGCGAGCATCTTCATCACGTCTTTGGGCGTGCCCATTGATCGTTCTCCTCAGATCGAAAGTGGTTGAAATCGCGTATCGGGCCGGCAAACGGCGATGCCGGTCGATCTTCCCTGACGTACAGCAGAAAACGTGCCGATGCCGCACCGCAGCGGCCCGTCGCCGCACCGCCCTTGTGCGTCAAGGACTTAGCCGCGACGTCCGCGATCCCAGCCGCCGGGCGGAGCGGTTCCGCCTAACGCCCAATTGTGGGGCAGTATGCACCGAAACGACGCGCAAAGCACCGTCATGGTGCATCAGCCGGCCGCGACCGGTCCGGAACGAAGAGGGACTGCAAGTCGCTCAGAAACCGCCGACCGAGCGGCGTCGCGGCGATGCGCCGGTGATCGCGAACGATCAGCCCGCGCGACTCAGTGACCTCGAGC
>JBKBSH010000074.1:0-8251 GCA_046291795.1 Burkholderiaceae bacterium
CAGCGTCCGGACGCGGCTCACGCCATCGCCTTGATCGCGGCGGCGAGCCGGCTCTTGTTGCGCGCGGCCGTGTTCTTGTGGATGACCTTCTTGTCGGCGATCGAGTCGATCACGCTGGTCGCTTTGCGGAAGATCTCGGCAGCGGCCTTCTTGTCGCCTGCGGCGACCGCCTTGCGCACCGACTTGATCGCGGTACGCACTTTCGAGCGCTGCGAGGACGCGAGCGCATTGCGCGCGTCGGCCTGGCGGGCGCGCTTGCGGGCTTGTTTGGTGTTCGCCATGGTTCGGATCCTGTCGCGGTGCCGTCGATGAGACAATAGGGCGCCGAAAGGCGGCGAACTATAGCAAAACGCGCCCGCGCGAACAAACGTGCGGCCACGTCTTTCCCGATCAGCGAAGCCTTTTCCGTCCGGTGAATCTCCTACGCGCAGCGGCGACCGTGAGCGGCATGACGCTCGCGTCGCGCGTCACGGGGCTCGTGCGCGAGCTGATCGTCGCGCGCGCTTTCGGCGCGGGCGCCGAGATGGACGCGTTCAACGTCGCGTTCCGGCTGCCGAATCTGCTGCGGCGGATGTTCGCCGAAGGCGCGTTCTCTCAGGCTTTCGTGCCGATCCTCGCCGAGGTGCGCAGCCGGCACGGTGACGCGCGTACGCAGAGCCTGCTGTCACACGTGGCTTCGGCGCTGTTCTGGACCCTGCTTGCGGTATCGATCGCGGGCGCGCTCGGCGCGCCGGTGCTCGTTTGGCTGATCGCCAGCGGATTCTCGAAAAACCCCGCGGCGTTCGATCTGGCCACCGCGATGACGCGCTGGATGTTCCCGTACATCCTTTTCATGTCGCTGGTGGCCTTCGCCGCCGGCGTGCTGAACACGTTCCACCGCTACGCGGTGCCGGCGCTGACGCCGGTGCTGCTCAACCTCAGCTTCATCGTGTTCGCCGGACTGCTCGTCCAGCGCTTCGATCCGCCGATCTTCGCGCTCGCCGCGGCGGTGGTCGTCGGCGGCGTGCTGCAGCTTGCGGTCCAGCTTCCGGCGCTGGCGCGCATCGGCAGGCTGCCGCGATTGACGGGACTGCGCGCGGCGCTGCGCGACGACGCCGTGCGCCGCATCCTGCGGTTGATGCTGCCGGCGATCTTCGCGGTCTCGGTCGCGCAGGTGAGCCTGATCATCAACACGAACATCGCATCGCATCTGGCAACCGGCAGTGTCTCGTGGCTCGCGTATGCCGACCGGTTGATGGAGTTTCCGACCGCGCTGCTGGGGGTGGCGCTCGGCACGGTGCTGCTGCCCAATCTGGCGCGCGCCAACGCCGAGGGGCGCGCCGACGAGTACAGCAGTTTGCTCGACTGGGGGCTACGGCTCACCTGCGTGACCGCGCTGCCCGCTTCGTTGGGACTCGGGGTGCTGGCCGAAGGCGTGATCGCCGTGCTGTTCCAGGGCGGCCGTTTCGGCGCGCAGGATGTCGCGCAGACCGCCGCGGCGCTGGTCGGCTACGCAGTCGGTCTGTTCGGGCTGATCGCCGTGAAGATCCTCGCGCCGGGTTTCTACGCGCAGCAGGACATCAAGACGCCGGTGAAGATCGCGCTGGTCGTGCTCGTTGCCACCCAACTCGCCAACGTGGTGCTGGTGCCCTGGCTCGCGCACGCCGGGTTGGCGCTTGCGATCAGCCTGGGTGCGCTGGCCAATGCGACGATGCTGCTCGTCGGGCTGAAGCGGCGAGGGATCTACCGCCCGCGTCCCGGCTGGGGTGCCTTCGCCGCCAGGCTCGCCGTTGCGCTCGCGCTGCTCGCAGTGCTACTTTGGGCCGTGGATCGGCGCATCGACTGGATCGCTTTGCACGCGCAGTGGCCCGTGCGCGCGGGCCTGCTCGCCGCGGTGATCGCCGGCGCGGCGATCGTGTATTTCGGCGCGCTATGGCTGATGGGTTTTCGCCCGCGCGACTTCCAGCTTCGGTTCAAGTGAACGCGCTTGAGTCCTTCGAGCGGCTCGTCGGCGCGCGCTGCGAGGCGCCGCTGGCGCTGCTCGAAGCCGCTGCCAGCGTCGCGCTGTACGCGCGTCAGGACTTCGATCCCGCACAGGTCGTGCAAACGGTCCGGGGGTGGGGTGAGCGGCTGCGCGGTCGTATCGCGCCCGACGCTTCGACCGTCAGCCGGTTGCGCATGCTGAACCACTTCTATTTCGACGAGCTGGGTTTTCGTCCGGACGAGGACGACTACGACTGCGTCGACAACAGTTACCTGCACCGTGTGGTCGAGCGGCGGGCGGGCATTCCGATCACCCTGTCGCTGCTGTACATCGAGATCGGGCGCGCGATCGGGCTGAAGCTCGCCGGAGTCGGTTTCCCGGGGCACTTCCTGGTGAGGCTCGCGATGAGCGAGGGGGCGCTGTTCATCGATGTCTTCGGCCGAGGGCGGACGCTTTCGGCCGAGGCGCTGCGCGCGCGGCTCAAAGCCGTGCTGCGCGGAAGCGCCGAGCCGCCGCTCGCGCCGTACCTGCGCGCCGCGAGCGAGCGCGAGGTGCTCGCTCGGCTGCTGCGCAACCTCAAGGCGATCCACGCGGAGGACGAGGACTGGCCGGCGCTGCTGGAGATCCAGCATCGACTCGTCGCGCTGCTGCCGGATGTTCCCGAAGAGCGCCGCGACCGTGCGTTCGTGTTCGAGCGTCTGCAGTGCCCTCGAGCCGCTGCGGAGGACTTGAGCGCCTACCTCGCCGCCCGCCCCGAACCGCGCGATGCGCGGCAACTGCGTCCGCGACTCGCGGCGCTGAGGGAGGCCGCCGGAAGGCTCAACTGAAGTGGCCGGACGCGCCCGGACGCTCAAAGCTGTTTGAGCATCGTCTCGGCGTCGCTGACCTCGAACTTGCCCGGAGCCTCGATGTTCAGCGACTTGACCACGCCGTCTTCGACCAGCATCGAAAAGCGCTGGCAGCGCACACCCATGCCGCGGGCCGTGAGGTCCAGCTCGAGTCCGAGTTTCTTCGTGTAGGCGGCCGAACCGTCGGCCATCATGCGGATCTTGCCGCCAGCTTTCTGGTCGCGGCCCCACGCGCCCATCACGAACGCGTCGTTGACCGCCATGCACCAGATCTCGTCGACGCCTTTGCCCTTCAGCGCGTCGTAGTGCCGCAGGTAGCCGGGCACGTGCTTGGCCGAGCAGGTCGGCGTGTAAGCGCCCGGCAGGCCGAAGATCACGATCTTCTTGCCCTTGACCAGATCCGCCACGTTGAAGGTGTTCGGGCCGGCCGGGCAGCCCGCCGTCTCGACTTCGATGTATTCCTGCAGTTGCCCGTCGGGCAACCGGTCTCCGACCTTGATCGTCATGGCGCCTTGCCTCCTTCGCCGATGAGCGGCAAGTTTATCAATCGCCGAGCGCCACGCCTTCGCGCCGCGGGTCGGCGCCGCCGGCCCAGCCGCTGCGTTCATCGGGCAGCCGAGCGCGAACGATGGCCTGCACCCCGCTCGTCATCGGGATCGCGCGCACGTCGTGGCCGCGCGCCTTCAACCCTTCGATCAGGCCTGCGCTGACCCTTCCTTCCTCGACTTCGGTGGGTCCGTTGCGGCTGCCGAAGTTCGGCAGCGCGATCGCCTGCTGCACGTCGAGCTGCCAGTCGAGCAGCCCGACGAGCGTCTTGGCGACGTAGTTGATGATCAGCGAGCCGCCCGGCGAACCCAGCGTGGCGACGAGCCGGTTCGTCCGGCGGTCGAACACCAGCGTCGGTGCCATCGAAGAACGCGGCCGCTTGCCCGGTTGAACGCGATTGGCCACGGGCGCGCCGTTGTGTTTCATCCCGCCTTTGCCGTCGGACTCGCGCGGCAGGAAGGAGAAGTCGGTGAGCTGATTGTTCAGCAGGAAGCCGCGCACCATCAGGCGCGCGCCGAATGCGTCCTCGATCGAAGTCGTCATCGCCACCGCATTGCCGAAGCCGTCGACCACGGAGATATGCGAAGTCGCGATCCGGTCCGGCGACACGTCGTCGGCCCATGCGACCTTCACGCCCGCCGGCGTGCCCGGCGAAGCGCGTCCGATGCTGCGATCGCCGATCAGCTTCGCGCGCTCGGCAAGATACGCCGGGCTCGTCAGCGCGGCCGTGTCGACGGGAACGAAGTCGCTGTCGGCCGCGTATCGGTTGCGGTCTGCGAAGGCGAGCCGCGCCGCCTCGCTGAACACATGGACCGCGTCGGCCTGCGGCTCGAGTCGGCCGTCGACTTCGATCGGCGGTGCGACCGCGATGTCGCGTAAGGCCAGCATGCCGAGCATCTGCGCGACCGCGATGCCGCCCGACGAGGGCGGGCCCATGCCGCAGATTCGCCATCGTTTGTAGTCGGTGCACAGCGGCTCGCGTTCCCTGGCCCGGTAGTCGGCGAGGTCGGCTTCGGCAAGCCGACCTGGGTTCGTCGCGTGGCCGCGCACGGCAGCGACGATGTCGGCGGCGATCGGCCCGCGGTAGAACGCATCGGCGCCGCCCTGCGCGATCGCGCGCAGCGTGGCCGCCAGCTCGGGATTGCGCAGCCGCGTGCCGACCGCTTTCGGCGTGCCGTCGGCGTTGTAAAAGTACGCGCGTGCAGCGTCGTCCTTCGCGAGGTGCTTCTCGCCGGCGAGCAGCGTATTCAGCCGCGGCGATACCGGAAAGCCGGCCTCGGCGAGGCGGATTGCCGGCTCGAATAGACGGGCCCACGGCAACTTGCCGTGCTGCCCGTGCGCGAGTTCGAGCATGCGCAGCAGTCCCGGTGTGCCGACCGAGCGCCCGCCGGCCGCCGCGTCCTCGAACCCCATCGCTCGGCCTTGCGGCGTCAGGAACAGGTTCTCGTCGGCCGCCAGCGGCGCGGTCTCGCGGCCGTCGAAGGACTGCACGCGCTGCCCGTTCCAGTGCAGCAGGAACGCGCCGCCGCCGATGCCGGAACTCTGCGGCTCGACCAGCGTCAGCACCATCTGCATCGCGATCGCGGCGTCGATCGCCGAACCCCCCGCGCGCAGGATCTCGCGCCCGGCGTCCGCCGCGAGCGGATTCGCTGCAGCGGCCATGTGGCGCGTCGCCGTTGCCGCGTCAAGGCCGACACGGAAGCCGGATGGCGCTTCGGGCTGCTCCGGCGCCGATCCGGGGGTCGGGTTCGGCAGCGATGCGCAGCCGGCGACGGCGAAGACCAGCGCAGTGGCACAGGCGGCGAAGCGCAGCACGCGCGATCGCTTCATGTCGTTGCTCCAGTTTTCGGACCGGGACGGGATCGTGCCCGCATCTGACTCGCCACGCGTGGCGAGGTCAACCCGCGAACGCGCGAATGCGGATCGCCCTTCGGCGCGGCGTGCTCACTCCGAACCGGCGAGGCGATGCCGTCTCGAATCGCTGCAATCGACCCACGCGCGGTCGCGCGGACATTACGGTCACTTCGGCTGCATGCGGATCGCGCCGTCGAGGCGGATCACCTCGCCGTTGAGCATCACGTTTTCGATGATGTGGCGGACGAGGGCGGCGTATTCGGCGGGTTTGCCGAGGCGCTGCGGGAACGGCACCATTTTGCCGAGCGACTCCTGCACTTCGGGCGGCATGCCGAGCAGCATCGGCGTCTCGAAGATCCCCGGCGCGATCGTCATGCAGCGGATACCCGCGCGTGACAGGTCGCGCGCGATCGGCAGCGTCATGCCGACGATTCCGCCTTTCGACGCCGAATAGGCCGCCTGCCCGATCTGGCCGTCGAACGCAGCCACCGACGCGGTGTTGATCAGCACACCGCGCTCGCCGTCGGCGACGGCATCCTGCCTGGCCATCGCGTCGGCCGCGAGACGGATCATGTTGAAGGTGCCGATCAGATTGACATGGATCACGCGCGCGAAAGTGTCGAGCCGGTGCGGGCCATCCTTGCCGACCGTCTTTTCGCCGATGGCGATGCCGGCGCAGTTGACCAGTCCACGCAGCGGCCCGAGCGCGAGCGCCGCCGCGACGGCGGCCTTTCCGTCCGCCTCGCTGGTCACATCGCACTTGACGAAGGTTGCGTTGGGAAGCTCCCTCGCCAGCGCCTCGCCCTTGTCCGCCTGCACGTCGGCGATGACGACCTTGCCTCCAAGCTCCGCGAGTGTGCGCGAAGTCGCGCCGCCGAGCCCCGACGCGCCGCCGGTGACGATGAACGCGTTGTTACGAATTTCCATGGCCTCTGCCCTTGGTCGAAAGGGCGGATTCTAGAGGCCACGCCGTCCGTCAGCGCAGCGCGCAGCGCGCGTAGACCCAGAACGATCCGCTGGCGCCTCCCGAGCTGGACAGTTTGGTGTGCAGCCGAACGAGCGGCAGATAGCAGTTGCTCGCGTCGATACCGTGCTCGTGCAGCCAGGACTCGGCGGAAGAGGAACGAAATCCCAACGCGTGGTGGGGGCGCTGGTAGCCGGCGCCGGGCGGGCCGTCGCGCGGCAGCTCCATCAACGTCACGCTCGAGGCGCGGTCCGCGAACGGTCGCTGCACCGGGAACGCACCGGCGGAGCCGTGCGATGTGGCTTGGCCGGCGCCGTGCACGACCGCGCGGCCGACATGCGGCGCGGTGTAGATCGGCGGGTCAGGCAGGCTTTCGGATGCTCCCGCCGCCGCGACTGCGATCCCGGCGCCGAGCATGACGCCGACAATTGAACCGAACGAGTGTGGCGAGCGGGACATGGCGCCTGCACTCTACATCAGGACGCGCCGCAAGCGGGCGATGCGGCTCAGCGGAACGAGCAGCGTGCGTACAGCCAGAGCGCGCCGCTCAGCTCGCCTTGGCTGGACAGCTTGGTGCGCAGCCGCAGTAGCGGCGCGATGCAGGTGTGCGCATCGACGCCGGCTTCCCTGAGCCAGCCGCGCAGCGTCTCCGAGCGGAAACCGAGCGCGTAATGCGGGCGCTGGTACGTGCCCGGCACGGCATCGCGCGGCAACTCGACGAGGGTCGCAGAACTCCAGCGCTTGGCGTGCAGCACCGGCAGCGCATCGCGGTCGTCCCGGGTGCGCGGCAGCGCGTACGTGCCGATCCTGGGCGCGGCGGTGTTGGCGGCCGCGACGTACGCGAAGCGCTGCGGCAGCAGCGGGTCGGCGTCGGCCGGCGCTTTCAGTTGGGCGCCGGCCGCCAGCGGCAGCCCCAGCAGCGCGAGGCCGGCGACGCTGAAGAAAGTCTGGAATCCTGGCACCAACCGACTGGGGCGCATACCGATCCGCGCAGCGATGACCACCAATCCAATATCGCGCCGAAAACGGTTGCCGGGCAAGCATGCGAACGCATGATCTGCGGCGTCCGGAACGCATGATTTGCCGGGTCGATGCCGCTCAATCTTGCGCAACCGCGACGCGAGGCTACAGTCGACGGTGTGAGACTCGATGCGCGGCGCGGACGAGCAAAAGACGATGAGGGCTCGCGAACGCGAGCCGTTCGATGCGCTTCGGACTTCGGAGCGGATCGGACTCGGGCAGCGCCTCGCCCGAGCCGGGCCGGGTGTGGCCATCAGTGAGTGCAGCGCATGAGTCCCGACGAAATCCGCGGCAACGTGCTGGCAGCGATCGGCTCGATCGCTCCGGAAGCGGATCTTCGGCGACTCCGATCGGACCGTCCGCTGCGCGAGCAGATCGATCTCGACTCGATCGACTGGCTGAACGTCGTCGTCGCGCTGTGCGAACGGCTGTCGGTCGACATCCCCGAAGCCGACTACGGGAGGCTCACGACCCTCGACGCGATCGTCGCGTATCTCGCGGCGCGCCAGCCGCAGCGAGGGCGTGCGGCCGCCGCGGCGGCAGCGCTGCCGACAGCGCATCACGTCATCGGAGGCACGCGGGTCACCGTGCGGCCGCTGCGCGCCGCCGACACGCCGCTCGAGGCGGAGTTCGTGCGGCATCTGTCGATGGATGCGCGCTACGCGCGTTTCATGGTCACGGTACGCGAGCTGCCCGAGTCGAAGCTGAGGTATCTGACCGACGTCGACCAACTGCGCCACGTCGCGCTGGGGGCCACGGTCGAGCAGGATGGGCGAGAGGTGCTGGTCGGTGCGGCGCGCTACGTCGTCGATGCGTCCGGAAGGGGGTGTGAATTCGCGATCGCCGTCGACGATGCATGGCAGGGGACCGGTCTGGCCGGCGTCCTGATGCACGCGCTGCTCGACGTGGCACGCGCCCGCGGTCTTGCGACGATGGAGGGCAGCGTGCTCGCGACCAACACGCGGATGTTGAAGTTCGCGCGCCAACTGGGGTTCCGCCTGGAGCACGATCCAGAAGATCGGAGCACGGTGCGCGTCGTGCGCGCGTTGTGACCCT
>JBKBSH010000075.1:0-8234 GCA_046291795.1 Burkholderiaceae bacterium
AGCCGCGACGCCAAACGCGATGCAGCGACCGCGGCGGCCGACGAAGCCGCGCGGCGTGCCGACGCGACCTGGGCGGAACTCGCGATGCGGGTCAAGACCGCGTATGCGCGCTACCGGCAGGCGCACGAGAGTCTGGCGCAGACACGCGCGCTGCTCGACCTCGTCGATCGGCTCGAGCGCGTCGCACACGCGCGCTACGCGGGCGGACTCGCCGCACAGCAGGACGCGATTCGCGCACAGGTCGAGCGCACGTCGATGCTGAGCGATCTGGCGATGCTCGAGTCCGAACTGCAGTCGGCGCGCGCGCGGTTGAACGGGCTGCTGGTCCGCCCGACCGATGCGCCGCTCGCCGAACCGCGCGACGAAGGCGCGTTGCCCACGCTCGCCAGGCTCGACGCCGCGACGCTGCGCGACCGCGTGCTCGCGCGCAATCCGCAACTGGCCGCCGAGGACGCGCGCATCCGCGCCGCCGAGCGCAGCAGGGATGCGGTGTTCGCCAACCGCTACCCCGAGTTCACTCTGGGCGTGGCGCCGGTCCAGACGCGCAACCGCATCGGTGAGTGGGAGCTGATGTTCGAGATCAACATCCCGCTGCAACAGAAAACGCGTCGCAGCGAGGAAGCCGAGGCCGCGGCGATGCTCGCCGCGGCGCAGGCGCGGCGCGAAGCGATCGCCACGGAGACGCTCGCGGCTCTGGGCGAAAACCTCGCCGCGCTCGAAGCGGCGCGTGCGGGGACTGCGCAGGCGGCGACCGCGCGCAGCTTTGCCGAGTTGCGCGCCCCGATCGACGGCGTGGTCTCGCAACGTCTGATGCAAGTCGGAGAACTCGCCACCCCGGGCAGGCCCGTGCTCACGTTGCACGACCCGGCCACGCTGCGCGCGGTCGGCAGCCTGCCGCAGTTCGTTCTGCCGCGCGCAGCGGCGGTCCGCAAGGCAAGCGTCGAACTGTCGGCGGCGCGCCGGATCGTCGCCGCGAAGCAGTTCACGGTGCTGCCGGCCGCGGACCCGCGGCTGCTCGCGACGCCGATCCGCGCCGAGTTGCCGCCCGATCTGCCGCCGGGCGTGGTGCCGGGCACCGCGGCCAAGATCCGCGTGCCCCTGGGAACGGCCCAGAAGCTCGTGATCCCCGCCGACGCGCTGGTCCGCCGCGGTGAACTGACCGGCGTCTACGTGATCGCTGCCGACGGCGCGGTGCAGCTGCGCCAGGTGCGCGTCGGCCCGACCTTCGAGGGCGGCGTCGTCGAAGTGCTCGCGGGGCTCTCCGCCGGCGAGCGCGTGCAGATCAATCCGCTGGTGGCCGCCCAATGAATCCCGCCGACAACGCCGCGCTCGGCATCTCCGGGCGCATCGCGCGCGCCTTTCTGACTTCGCAGATCACGCCGCTGCTCGCGCTCGTCGCGCTGCTGATGGGCGTGTTCGCGCTGCTCGTCACGCCGAAGGAAGAGGAGCCGCAGATCAACGTGACGATGGCCAACGTCTTCATCCCGTTTCCCGGGGCGACCAGCGAAGACGTGCACAACCTCGTCACCGTGCCCGCCGAACAGGTCGTCTCGCAGATCACCGGCATCGAGCACGTGTACTCGGTGACGCGGCCGGGACTGGCCATCCTGACGGTGCAGTACAAGGTCGGCCAGGACCGCATCGCCGCGCTCGTGCGCCTGTACGACACGCTGTCGGCCAACCGCGACTGGGTGCCCGCGCATCTGGGCGTCGGCGAGTTCATCGTCAAGCCCAAGGGCATCGACGACGTGCCGATCGTCTCGCTGACGATGTACTCGAAGCGTCCCGATGCGACCGCCGAAAGCCTGGCGAAGATCGCGCACGCGATCGAGATCGAGCTGAAGCGCGTTCCGGGAACGCGCGAAGTGACGACCTACGGCGGACCCGACCGGGTGGTGCGAGTCACGCTCGACCCCGAGCGGCTCGCCGCGCACCGAATCACCGTGACCGACATCGAGCGCGCGCTGCGCGCGACCAACGCGTCGGCGCCGGCGGGCAGCCTGACCAGCGGCAACCGGTCGATCGAGGTTCGCACCGGCGAGTTCTTCGCCGACGCGCGCGATGTCGCGCAGCTCGTCGTCGGCGTGCGCGGCGAAGGCACCGACCGGCGCCCCGTCTATCTGTCCGACGTCGCGCGCGTGACCGACGGCGCCGATCAGCCGACGCGTTTCGTCTGGCACGGCGAGAACGTCAAGGCCGACGACGGATCGGTCCGTTACACCGAGTTCCCGGCCGTCACGATCGCGGTGTCGAAAAAGCCCGGCGAGAACGCCTCGACCGTCGCCGACGCGCTGATGGCGCGCATCGAAGAGCTGCGCGGCACGGTGATCCCCGACGACGTTCAGATCGCGCCGACGCGCAACTACGGCGATACCGCGCGCGACAAGGCGAACAAGCTGATCCAGAAACTCATCTTCGCGACGCTGTCGGTGGTGGCGCTGGTGTGGGCCACGCTCGGCCGGCGCGAGGCCGTGATCGTCGGCGTCGCGGTCGTGCTGACGCTGGCGACGACGCTGTTCGCTTCGTGGGCCTGGGGCTTCACGCTGAATCGCGTGTCGCTGTTCGCGCTGATCTTCTCGATCGGCATCCTCGTCGACGACGCGATCGTCGTGGTCGAAAACATTCATCGTGTCGCCCTCGGCGGCGCCAGTGCGGCGCCGACCGAGATGATCCCTCGCGCGGTCGACGAAGTCGGCGGGCCGACGATCCTCGCCACGCTGACCGTCATCGCGGCGCTGCTGCCGATGGCTTTCGTCAGCGGGCTGATGGGCCCGTACATGGCGCCGATCCCGATCAACTCGTCGATGGGCATGCTGCTGTCGCTGGTGATCGCGTTCGTCGTGACGCCCTGGCTCGCGCTGCGGCTGCTGCACCGGCACTACGCGGGTGCGCACGCGGTGCCGGCATCGGCCGACAAGCTGTCGCAGCGGCTCGCAGCGTTCTTCACCGGCGTGATGACCCCGTTTTTGCGCGCGGACGCCGGCCGCGCCAACCGCCGCAAGCTGTGGATCGGCGTTTTCGTCGCGATCGCGCTGTCGGTGGCGCTGGTGCCGGCCAAGCTCGTCGTGATGAAGATGCTGCCGTTCGACAACAAGAGCGAGTTCCAGGTCGTCGTCGACATGCCGACGGGGACCGCGGTCGAGCGCACCGCCGGCGTGCTGCGCGAACTCGCCGCCGAGATCGCGAAGGTGCCCGAGGTCACCAGCGTGCAGGCGTACGCGGGGCTCGCGGCGCCGATCAACTTCAACGGCCTGGTGCGTCAGTACTACCTTCGCAGCGGCGGCGAGGTCGGCGATCTGCAGGTCAACCTCGTCGACAAGCACGCGCGCGACCGCAAGAGCCATGACATCGCGCAGGGCGCGCTGCCCGCGCTGCAGGCGATCGCCAAGCGCCACGGCGCCGACCTCAAGGTCGTCGAAGTCCCGCCGGGCCCGCCGGTGCTGTCGCCGATCGTCGCCGAGATCTACGGCCCCGACTACGACGCGCAGATCAGGCTCGCCAGGCAGGTGCGCGCGGCGTTCGAGGCCACGCCCGACATCGTCGCGATCGACGACTCCACGCTCGATGCGGCCAGCCGCGTCGTGTTGCGCGTCGACGCCGCGAAAGCGGCGATGTACGGCATCCCGGTCGCCGAAGTCGCGCGCGCGGCGCGGCTGGCGCTCGCCGGCGAGGACATCACGCCGCTGCACGACGGATCGAGCAAGTATGCGGTGCCGGTGCGCGTGGCGCTCGCGCCGGAGGCGATGGGCGACCTCGATGCGGTGCTCAAGCTCAGGCTGCGCGGACAGGACGCCGGCGGTCGCAGCTACGAAGTGGCGCTCGCCGAGCTCGTACGGCCGTTGACGCTGCCCGCCGAGCGCGTGATCTACCGCAAGGACCTGCAGCCGGTCGTCTACGTCGTCGGCGACGTCGCCGGCGGTCCGGGCAAGACCGACTCGCCGCTGTACGGAATGTTCGCGCTGCGCGAGGGCATCGGCAAGCTCGCGACCCCGGGCGGGCTGCCGTTGCACGAGCATTGGATCGCGCAGCCGTCGGACCGCTACACCGCGTTCGGGTTGAAGTGGGACGGCGAGTGGCAGGTCACGTACGAAACCTTCCGCGACATGGGCATCGCCTATGCGGTCGGGCTGATCCTGATCTATCTGCTGGTGGTTGCGCAGTTCCGCTCGTACCTGACGCCGCTGATCATCATGGCGCCGATTCCGCTGACGATCATCGGCGTGCTGCCGGGGCATGCGCTGCTCGGAAGCCAGTTCACCGCGACGTCGATGATCGGCATGATCGCGCTGGCGGGCATCATCGTCCGCAACTCGATCCTGCTGGTGGACTTCATCCACCAGCGGCTCGGCGAGTGCGGCGACCTGCAGCAGGCGACGATCGACGCCGCCAGCGTGCGCGCCAAGCCGATCGTGCTGACCGCCGTCGCGGCGATGCTCGGCGCGCTGTTCATCCTCGACGACCCGATCTTCAACGGCCTGGCGATCTCGCTGCTGTTCGGCATCTTCGTGTCGACGGCGCTCACACTGATCGTGATCCCGGTCCTTTACTACGCGGCGACGTGGCGGCAGGAAGCCGAACGCGCATGCGCGCCGAGACCCGAGGTTCAACCCACTCATCAAGGAGCTTGACATGACCGTCGAACGCTACATCCGGATCTTTGCCGGCACCTTCATCCTGCTGTCGCTCGCGCTCGGTGTGGAGGGCAGCCCGCTGTTCGTGTCGAAGTGGTGGCTCGCGTTCACCGCCTTCGTCGGCGCGAACCTGCTGCAGTTCGGCTTCACGAACTTCTGCCCGCTTGGCTGGATCCTGAAGAAGCTCGGTGTGCCCGAGTCGCGCACCGCGTGCGCGTGAGGCGACGATGGCCGACGCACGCGACGCGCAAACCGCGCGGCACGACCTGGTGATGCGGCTCAAACGCGTCGAAGGTCAGCTCCGCGGCGTTCAGCACATGATCGAGGCCAACGAGGACTGCGAGGCGATCGCCCAGCAGTTGTCGGCCGCGCGCAAGGCGCTCGACCGGGCGTTCTACGAGCTGCTCGCCTGCGCGCTCGAGCACCCGCAGTTCGCGGTCGCGAAGGGCGAGAAGCCCGAGGCGCGCGTGCAGCGCATCGCCCGCGCGCTCGCGAAGTTCGCCTGATTCGCCGCGACCCCGCCAGGCGGCGGCCCACGCCCCTCGGCGGCAGTGTCAGGACCGCGTATCGTCGGCCGTCGCATCTCGGCCGCCTCCGGGCGGCAACGTCGCCGGTGTGCGGATCGAAGGCGGGTCGTACGCCGGTCTGATCGCCGAGCCCTGGGCGAAACCGAATCCGGCGTGCACGGCGAGTGCGCGCTGCTCGCGCGTTTCGATGCCCGCGACGATCAGACGCTCTGCGCGAAGTCCGGCGGCGCGCGCTTCGAGCAGCACGTCCTCCCACAATTCGGGGCGCTTCGAAGTCGGCGCGAGCAGCTTTGCGAAGTCCGGCTGCACGAGGTCGATCGCCCTCATTTCCATGCTCACGCGCGGTGCGCTGAGCCGATAGCCGACGGGGATCTGCTGCGAACGCAGCCAGTCGATGCAGCCCTTGACCCGGTACGGCGACCGCAACCGGTCGAGCTGACCCCGTAGCAGCACGACGATCCGGTGCGCGTGGAAGCGATGTGCATCGAACGCATCCGTCACGAGGTCGAGGCAGCGCTCGACCGTGCCGAACGACAGCGTGACGCCGACTCGGCGCACCTTCTCGCGCTCCAGCAGGACGAACGCCTTTTCGAGTGCGTTGAGCTGGATGCGCGCGCGTTGCATCGTGCCGGGCTGGAAGCCTTCGGTCCACACGTACAACTCGTCGAACCACCGCTCGTCGGTGTCGAGCTTGAACGTCGGCCACATCGCGGCGCGCACCGACGTATCGCCCGGCCGGTTGCGGTCGAGGGACAGCGTGACTGCGGGCCAACCCGCGCCGGGCTTCGCGTCGCCCTTTTCGCCGGACATCCGGGGTGTTTCCGTCTCCGATGGCGGAGATTTTCCGCGCCGGTATGCGCGCAGGCAACGCGAATATCCGACTCGCCGGTCACTCGCGGCCGGGCCGCCGGTTCGATCCGCAGGGCGCCGGCGAGCCATAGGCGCCGAACTTCTCCAGCACGCGCGCCATTTCGTCGTCGGGCAGCCGCGGCGGCTCGCCCAGCGTGCGCGCCTGCAGATAGATCCGCGCGAGGTGCTCGACTTCGATCGCCAGCGCGAGTGCGGCGTCGAGCGACGCGCCGCAGGCGATGACGCCGTGATGCGCGAGCAGGCAGGCGCGACGGCCGGCGAGCGCGGCCAGCGCATTGTCCGACAGCGCCTGCGTGCCGAAAGTCGCATATTCGGCGCAGCGGATGTCCTTGCCGCCGGCCATCGCCACCATGTAGTGGAAGGCGGGCAACCCCAGACCGTGGCACGCGAGCGCGGTCGCCGCCGGCGAATGCGTGTGGACGACCGCAGAAAATTCCGGACGCTGGCGCAGGATGTCGACGTGGAAGCGCCATTCGCTGCTGGGCGAGCGCCGGCCGATCGCGCCGGCCGGCGCGTCGCCGTCGGTGCGGGCAGCCGACAGCGGCACGAACACGAGATCGGCCGCCTGAAGCGTGTCGTACGGCAGGCCCGTGGGGGTGACGAGCAGTCCTTCGCGTGCGCCGCGCACGCATCGCACCGAAACGTTGCCGGCCTTGTTGACGTTGATGCCGACCGCGTTCATGCGGCGCGCCACGGCGATCAGTTCCGCGCGCAGCGCCGGGCCGTCTTCGGCGACGTCGGTCGGTTCAGTCATCGAATCGCGGCGGATGGACGACTCGGAACGAACATCGGATCTTCACGCTGCTACGCGTCGGTCGGCAAACAGCGCTGCCAGATCGGGCGGCGCGGCCACACCGCGCTCGGTGACGATCGCGGTCACGAGACGCGCTGGCGTGACGTCGAACGCGGGATTGGCCACGGGGACCGACGCATCGGCGATGCGCACGCGCGCCGCATCGCCCGCATCGGTGCGTCCTGCGACGACGCGCAACTCGTCGCCGTCGCGCTCCTCGATCGGGATCTCCGCGAGCGCGTCGCGCACCGTCCAGTCGATCGTCGGCGAGGGCACGGCCGCGTAGAACGGCACCGCATTGTCGCGCGCGGCCAGCGCCTTCAGGTACGTGCCGATCTTGTTGCACACGTCGCCGCCCGCGGTCACGCGATCGGCGCCGACCAGCACCAGATCGACTCGACCGCGCTGCATCAGATGGCCTGCGGCGTTGTCGGCGACGAGCGTGTAGGGCACGCCGTGCGCGGCCAGTTCCCACGCGGTCAGCAGTCCCTGATTGCGCGGCCGAGTCTCGTCGACCCACACGTGCAGCGGCACGCCGGCGTCGAACGCCTGGTAGACGGCTGATAGTGCGGTGCCGTAGTCGACGGTCGCGATCCAGCCGGCGTTGCAGTGGGTCAACACCTCGACCGTGCGCCCGATGCGAGCGTGCACGGCGGCCAGCAGCCCGGCGCCGTGGGCGCCGAGGGCGCGATTGATCTCGACGTCCTCGTCGGCGATGCGCTCGGCTTCGCGCCACGCGGCGCTCGCGCGATCCGGGCGCGGCGTGCGCAAGAGCAGGCCGTGCATGCGGTCGAGCGCCCAGCGCAGGTTGACCGCGGTCGGACGCGCGGCGAGCAGTTCGGCCCGCGCGCGAGCGAGGTTCGCCTCGGACGGATCTTCGTTCATCGCCAGCGCCAGGCCGAAGGCGCCGGCCACGCCGATCAGCGGCGCGCCACGCAGCTTCATCGTGCGAATCGCGTCGGTGACCGCCGCGCAGGATGCCAGCTCGATCGTCGCGAACGCATACGGCAGTTTCGTCTGATCGACGATGCCGACCGCGCGCGTGCCGATCGGCCAGAGCGAGCGGTAATGGGTGCCTTCGACCTTCATGGCGCGGATTATGCGGCTGCGGTGCGGCGATGGGGATCCGCCAAAAAAAGAACCGCGGCAAGGACGCGGTTCCATCCGGTGCGCGTCGATTCTTCAGAAGCGATACGTGACGCCGACGGACAGCAGATCGACGTTGTCTTTGTCGGCCGGGTCGCCCCATTTGATCCGGAAGCGTTCCCACTCGGCACGCACGCCGAAGTTTTTGGTAAAGCCGTAACCGGCGCCGACGCCGAAGAACACATTCGTGCTCCTGACGGACGTGGTCTCGCTCTGACCGAGTGCAGACAAGGTCAGTTCGGACTCCAGGTTGGCCACCCCGAGCTT
>JBKBSH010000076.1:0-8150 GCA_046291795.1 Burkholderiaceae bacterium
CCGCCGCGGCATCCAGATGGCGCTGCGCGGCGCGCAGCGCTTCGAGGTGGCGCGTGCGCGAGGCGGCGCACGACGTCGGCCGCCACGCATCGCGCGCCAGCCTGCCGGTGGACGCGCTCGGCGTCCACGCGCTGCTGCCCGATGCGCGGGACTCGATGTAGCCTCAAAATGCTACGATGTGACTACATCGAAGTCATCGCGCAGCAACCGTCATGACGCAGGCTACCGTCAGTATCCGGGAACTGAAGAGCCGGCTGAGTCATTTCCTTCGGCTGGCTCGCCGCGGCGAATCCGTCGTGATCACCGACCGCGGCGTGCCGGTCGGACGTCTGGTGCCGATCGGACAGAACCTCGACGAACGCATCGCGGCGCTGCGAGCGGCCCGGCTGCTGCACTGGAGCGGACGACGACTGGCGCCGCGTAAACCGGCCGTGCGGATTGCCGCCGGCAAGAGCGTTGCGCAGCTCCTCGTCGAGGATCGGGATTGATTCTTTACCTCGACGCCAGCGCCCTGGTGAAGCGCTATGTCGCGGAAGCGGGGTCGACCGATGTTGCGGTGGCCATTGCCGAGGCGCGCCTGCTCGCGACGGCCGTCATCAGCCGGGCCGAGGTGACCGCCGCGCTTGCCAAGGCGGTGCGCCTGAAGTGGGCCTCTCGCAAAGCCGGCGCCGCTGGCCTGGCGGATTTCGAAGCCGACTGGCCCGACCTGATCCGCCTCGAAGTCAGCGAAGCCGTCGTCGCCCGCGCGGCCTCGCTCGCTTGGCAGCAAAGCTTGCGCGGTTACGATGCAGTCCATCTCGCCTCCGCCCTGCATTGGCAGGAAGCGCTCGGCGAGGCGGTCACCCTAGCCACGTATGACCGGGAACTGTGGCGCGGCGCGCAGACCAGTGGTCTCGTGCCGTGGCCGATCGACCTGCCGTAATTGCACCGCGCCGTCTCACCGCCGTGTTGGACACGTACGCCTCGAAGGCGCGCTGCTGCCGCCCGATGTGCTGGAGAAGGCCGCGCTGGGGCAGGCGTTCGGCGCCGCGCTGGAGCGCACGATCTCGACGCCGCCAGCGCCCGCGCGTTCGCGCACGAGTTCCTCCGCGACGCACTGGGCTATGCCCGCAACCCGTCCCACGCCATCCCGCACCGTCGGCGAGCGCAGCTTCCTCCGTCACCCTGCCGGGGCGGCGTCCGACATCCCCGTGGTCGTCGCACCGGCCGCGCTCGACCTCGACCGCGCCGACCGGCGCGTCCCGGCTGCGCGCCAAGTTCGGCGCCTGCTACGCGCGCCTGTACGGCCCGACGCACGAAGAACTTCGCTACACACTCGGCCCCGCGTCCGTGATGGGCGACGATCACCCGTCCGAAACTACTTCGGCCAGCGCATCACTTGCCGATGCAGAAGCGGCTGAAGATTCTCCCGAGCAGCTCGTCGGCGGTGACCTCGCCGGTGATCTCGCCGAGGCGATCGCCGGCGAGCCGCAGCTCTTCGGCGAGCAGTTCGAGCTGGCGGTCGCCCTGCTCGGCGTGCGCCGCCGCGGCATCCAGATGGCGCTGCGCGGCGCGCAGCGCTTCGAGGTGGCGCGTTCGCGCCAGGAATGCGTGCTCGCCGGCAGCCGGCGACTCCCAGCCGGCGATCGCGAGCAGCCGTGCGCGCAAGGCGTCGAGCCCGGCGCCGGTGAGCGCCGACAGCCAGATCGAATCGCCTTCGGCGCGCGCGGGCGCATCGGTCAGATCGACCTTGTTGAACACCGTGAGCACCGGCGCGCGCGGCGCGCGCTCGCGCACGCGCGCCTCGATCGCGGCGTCGGCGGCTTCGGCGGCGGTTTCGCGCGCGGCGGCGTCGACCAGGTGCAGTACGACGTCGGCCCGCTCGACCTCGGCCCAGGTGCGCTCGATGCCGATGCGTTCGACCGGATCGGTCGTCTCGCGCAGCCCCGCGGTGTCGATGACGTTCAGCGGGATGCCTTCGACCTCGACCTGCTGCGCGATGCGGTCGCGCGTGGTGCCGGCCACCGGCGTGACGATCGCCAGCTCCTCGCCGGCCAGTGCGTTGAGCAGGCTCGATTTGCCGACGTTCGGCTGGCCGATCAGCACGACCGCGAGCCCTTCGCGCAGCACCGCGCCCTGGCGCGCGCGCGCCAGAAGCTGCGCGAGCCGGGCGCGGATCGCCGACAGGCGCCCGCGCGCATCGGAGGCTTCGAGGAAGTCGATCTCCTCTTCCGGGAAGTCGAGCGTGGCTTCGATGAGCGTGCGCAGCTCGACGAGCGCGTCGGCGAGCGCCTGCACCTCGCGCGAAAACGCGCCGGCGAGCGAACGCGTCGCGCTGCGGGCGGCCGCCGCCGTCGACGCGTCGATCAGATCGGCGACCGCTTCGGCCTGCGCGAGATCGAGCCGGTCGTTCAGGAACGCGCGGCGCGTGAACTCGCCGGGTTCGGCGAGCCGCAGTCCGATCGCGCGACCCGCCTCCAGGCAGCGCGCGAGAAGCAGCCGCAACACGACCGGGCCGCCGTGCGCCTGCAGCTCGAGCACCGTCTCGCCGGTATACGAATGCGGCGCGGCAAACAGCAGCGCGATGCCCTCGTCGATCGCCTCACCGGCGGCGTCGAGGAATCGCGCGAAGGTCGCGCGCCGGGGTGCCAGCGCCCGCGCGCGCGCGCCGAGCACCGCTTCGATCACCGGCGCGAGGTCCGCGCCCGACAGCCGCACGATGCCGATGCCGCCGCGCCCGGGCGCGGTGGCGATCGCGACGATGGGGTCCTTGTCGGAAATCATTCGATGAAAGCTAGCACGGCGTCGTCGCTAGACTCGCGCGCATGGGCTGGAACGACAACGATCCGTTGATGAAGTACCGGCACGCGCTCGCCGCCACGCTGCTGGCGGTCGTCGCGTCGGTGCTGATCGCCGCGCTGATCGGCGGCGCGCTGCCGTTCGAATACGCGGGCCGCGCATGGACCTACGCGGGCCTGGTGTGCTGGATCCTGGCCGGTGCGTTCGTCGTGTTCCGGCTCACCGCCGAAGGCGAGAAGCGGCCGTTGAGCGTGCCGCGCTTCGTGCGCTGGGTCGTTTCGCTGTGGATCTGGCCGGTGTTCCTGCTGCGCAGGCGCTGAAGCCGGGCGCTGACGCCGTTCACCCGCCGATACGCTCTGTCCGAACCGACGAACCGGCTTGCGCTATCCCACTGGCTTCGACTTCGCGATCTGCCGGGTCACGTACCACTGCTGCGCGATCGACAGGATGTTGTTGACCAGCCAGTACAGCACCAGCCCCGCCGGGAAGAAGAAGAACATCACGCCGAAGATCAGCGGCATCAGCATCATCACCTTCGCCTGGACCGGATCGGGCGGCGTCGGGTTCAGCTTGTACTGGACCCACATCGTCGCCATCATCAGCAGCGGCAGGATGAACCACGGGTCGGGGGTCGCGAGGTCCCTGACCCACAGGATCCACGGCGCGTTGCGCATCTCCACGCTGGCGAGCAGTACCCAGTAAAGCGCGATGAACACGGGGATCTGCACGACGATCGGCAGGCAGCCGCCGAGCGGGTTGATCTTCTCGTTCTTGTACAGCTCCATCATCGCGACGTTCATCTTCTGCTTGTCGTCGGCGTACTGCTCCCGGATCTTCATCATCCGCGGCGTGACCTCTTTCATCTTCGCCATCGACTTGTAGCTCGCCGCCGACAGCGGATAAAACGCGGCCTTGACCAGCACGGTCAGCAGCACGATCGCCCAGCCCCAGTTGCCGACCAGCCCGTGCAGGAACGCGAGCAGCCAGTACAGCGGCTTGGCGATGAAGGTGACCCAGCCGTAGTCGACGACGAGGTCGAGCCCCGGCGCGATGGCCGCGAGCGCGTTCTGGTCCTGCGGCCCGACGAACAGCGTGGCCCGCGTCGAGACCGACGCGCCCGGCGCGATGGCCGGCAGCGGCAGGATCGAACCGACCGCGTACAGGTTCTTGTCGACTTGGCGCGTGTAGATCTCGCGTTTGACGCCCTGCGGAGGCACCCATGCCGACACGAAGTAGTGCTGGATGATCGCGATCCAGCCGTTGTCGGCGCTCGCCGCGTGCGACTGCTTGCCCTTCTCGATGCTCGAGAAGTCGATCTTCTGGAACTTGCCTTCTTCCGTGTACACCGCCGGTCCGGTGAACGTGTAGTACAGCGCGCTTTCGCCCTCGGGCTTGTTGCCGTCGCGCAGAAGCTGCAGATACAGCGACGGCGACCGGGGTTCGGTGCCGACGTTCTGCACTTCGTGCCTGACCTCGATGTCGTAGCGCCCGCGTTTGAAGACATAGGTCTTCGTCAGCCTGACGCCGCCCGCTTCGGCGACGAACTTCACTTCGAGCGCGTCCTGGCCGGCGCCGAGCTTCGTGGCACCCCCGGCAAACGTGAACGGCGTGCGGTGGTTGGGAAAGCTCCCGCCCTGCGGCGCGCCGATCAATCCCGTCTGCGCCAGGTAGACGCGGTTCGGGTTGACGTCCAGCAGCACGACGTTCTGGTCCCTGTCCTGCTTCTTGCCAGTGAACAGCGCGATCAGCCCGGTCTGCGTCCAGTCGGGCGCGACGTTCTGCCGCAGCAGTTCGAGCCGTGCGAGCACCGCGCCGTTCGGATCGATGTCGGCGCGGACCAGGTCGGTTTCGATCCGCACGCGTTCGGCCGCGGTCGAGGGCGCGGCAACCGCCGCCGCAGCGGGCGCGGCGCCCGGCACCGCGGCCGGCTCAAGCTTCGCGGTCGCGGTCGGCACCGACGCGTCGGCGGGCGGCGCGGGCGATGCCGCTGCGTCCGCCTTCTTTTCTGCGGTCGGCGCGGGGGCGGCACCGAGCATCGACGGCCTGCCCTGGTAGATCTGCCACCGGTCCCAGAGGAAAAGCAGCGACATCGCGAAGATCACCCACAGGATCGTGCGCTGGAAATCCATGGCCATGGAAGCTTTCTTCAGTCGGTTCTCGAGTTCGTCGGCGCGAGCGGCGCCCCGTCGCCGTCGCTTGGATGACACCAGCAGCGCCAGCGAAACCGCTGCGGCACCGGATCGACGCCGCCGGCGCCGTACGGATGGCAGCGTGCGACCCGCGCGATCGTCATCCAGGCGCCCCGCAGCGCGCCGTGCGTTTCGATCGCTTCGCGCGCGTATTCGGAGCAGGTCGGCCAGAAGCGGCAGCTTCCGCCGACCCACGGCGAAAGCACGTACTGGTAGGCGCGGATCAGCGCGAGCAGGATCGTCTTCATTCGGAAAGCCGGAGCGACTGCGCGAGGCGGCGTGTCAGATCGGCGAGCAACGCATCGGCTTCGGCACGCAGCGCGCGCTTCAGTTGCGCGAGCGACAGCGCATCGCGTTGCGGCAGCGGCGACTTCAGGCGCAGCACGACATCGACCGCGCGTGCCGCCGCAGCGGCTTCGAGCTCGGCGCGCGCATGGCGGCACGCCTCGCGCAGGATCCGCTTGACGGTCGTGCGGTCGACCGCTCGACGCGCATTGCGTTTTCCCACCGTCAGACCGAATCGCACGCCGCCCGATTCCGCCGCCCGCCAACGGCTCGAAAGCGCCAACCAGCGGCGCGCCGCGCGAAAGCCTTCATCGCGCCCGGCCGCAGCCACCGCCTCGAACTCGGCGGGCGACTTCAGGCGTGCCGCCGCCGGCCATCGAACGCGCGCCGTCGCTTTCAGACCGCGAGGCGCTTGCGGCCCTTGGCGCGCCGCGCGTTGATCACGGCGCGCCCGCCGCGCGTCTTCATCCGCACGAGAAAACCGTGCGTGCGCTTGCGCTTCACGATGGATGGCTGAAAGGTGCGTTTGGTCGACATGACAGGTCCTCAATCGGTCGCCGCGCGTCGTGGCGGCGAACGCAGCTCGTGCGTGCCCGACCGTCGGGTGCCGGACTGGATCGGTTGCTGCAGCTAACTCGCGGATTTGTCGCCGCTTTCGAACGCGGGCGACGAAAAGCGCGGTATTAGACGCGATGCAGCGGGAGGCGTCAAACGCACTGGCCCCAGCCCGCCCGACGTCGCCGTTGCACGGGTTGTTCACAGCGCTTGGCGGCTTGTTCACAAGCTTTCCACAGCCAGTTCGGCCGCCAGGAAATTTGTTGGGCCGCCGGCCGGAGTTCAGCCATGCGTGTAAGTAAATGCTGTCGCGGAATCGTCGAAAAGGCGCGGCACTCGCGTTGCCCGTCATCTGAGCACCCGCTTGCCGTGCTGTGGATAACTGCCTTGCCCGCCGGTACAATGCGCCCCTTCGCCGCGATGTCGCCGGGATGCGGGGAGACGCACCGAACGAGGAACAGGCGACCGCGCCGGCCACAGGGCGGCCGGCCAAGGCGAAAACGGCCCGGCATGACCGGCGCACAACAACGATGAGGTCGAGGCACCGCAGGCCAACGCCGGCAGCGCCATCGGCCGTTGGCGGAAAACGGATCGAATGCTCCACTTCTGGCAAGACTGCTCGCGACTGCTCGAGCGCGAACTGACTCCGCAGCAATACTCCGCCTGGATCAAGCCGCTGAAGGCGATCGAATACGACGCCGCGACCGGCCGGCTGAAGATCGGCGCGCCGAACCGCCTGAAGCTCGACGCGATCCGCTCGCAGTTTTCCACCCGCATCCAGGCGGCGGCCACGAGCGTTCTGCAGCGACCGGTCGACGTCGTCTTCGAACTCGACGCGCCGCCCGAGCCCGCCGCCGGCGCCGCTTCGATTGCGAGCGAAGACACGGTTCCGCGCGCCGACGCGGTCGCGCAGACCACCGATCAGCTCGAGCGTGCCCGGCTCAACCCGCTGCTGACCTTCGACAATTTCGTGACCGGCAAGGCGAACCAGCTCGCTCGCGCGGCGGCGATGCAGGTCGCCGAGAACCCGGGCCGCTCGTACAACCCGCTGTTCCTGTACGGCGGCGTCGGTCTCGGCAAGACGCACCTGATCCACGCGGTCGGCAACGTCCTGCTCGCGCGCAAGCCCGACGCCAAGGTGCGCTACATCCACGCGGAGCAGTACGTCAGCGACGTCGTCCGCGCGTACCAGCGCAAGGCCTTCGACGACTTCAAGCGCTACTACCACTCGCTCGACCTGCTGCTGATCGACGACATCCAGTTTTTCGCCGGCAAGAGCCGGACGCAGGAGGAGTTCTTCTACGCGTTCGAGGCGCTGGTCGCCGGCCGCAAGCAGATCATCATCACGAGCGACACGTACCCGAAGGAGCTGAAGGACATCGAAGACCGGCTGGTGTCGCGCTTCGCGTCGGGGCTGACGGTCGCGATCGAGCCGCCCGAACTCGAGATGCGCGTGGCGATCCTGCTGAAGAAGGCCGAGCTCGAGCGTGCCGAGCTGCAGGAGGACGTGGCGTTTTTCATCGCCAAGAACCTGCGCAGCAACGTTCGCGAACTCGAAGGCGCGCTGCGCAAGGTGCTCGCGTTCGCATCGTTCCACGCGCGGCCGATCACGGTCGAGCTGGCGCGCGAAGCGCTGAAGGATCTGCTGTCGGCGTCGACCGGCCAGGTCACCGTCGAGCTGATCCAGAAGACCGTGGCCGACTATTACAAGATCAAGGTCGCCGACATGTACAGCAAGCGCAGGCCGAGCGCGATCGCGATGCCGCGCCAGGTTGCGATGTATCTGGCCAAGGAGTTGACGCAGAAGAGTCTGCCCGAGATCGGCGAACTCTTCGGCGGGCGCGATCACACGACCGTGCTGCACGCGGTGCGAAAGATCGCTTCGAACCGCGCCAAGGACGCCGAACTGAACCACGCGCTGCACGTGCTCGAACAGACCTTGAGGGGCTGAGCGACAGTCACGGAGAAGCTGTGGACAGAACCGCGATCGCCTGTGGACAGTCGGGAACAAGTGCCGAGCGGGCGCGTGCGCGCGGCCGACTTGTCCTTTCGCTCCACAGGCGCGTGTACCCCGCCGGACGCGCTTGCCCACAGCTTTTCATGGCGCGCAAGGTGCCGCCGCGCAAGGTCTTTTCCGTGTTGTCCCCAGCGCGCGGGCACCACTATTGACTGAACCTACGAAGGGGAAACAGAACAATGCAACTCGTCAAAGCCGGCCGCGATGCATTGCTCAAGCCGCTGCAGGTCGTCAGCGGAATCGTCGAGCGTCGCCAGACGCTGCCGATCCTCGCCAACATCCTGCTGCGCAAGCAGGGCGAGCGCGTTTCGTTCACGGCGACCGAC
>JBKBSH010000077.1:0-8114 GCA_046291795.1 Burkholderiaceae bacterium
GGCGGGACGCGTATCGAGGGGTCGCGCCGCGCGCCGGCCGCGCGCATCGTCGTCATCGGCGCGAAACGCGGGCTGCGTAGCGTGCCGCCGTTCCCGTCCAGCCGAGGAGGTTCACAATGACAATAACGTCCGCCGGCCGCCTGACGGCGGCGCTGCTGCTGACCGTTTCGCCGATGACGATCGACACCACGCACGCGCAGGGACGCGCCGGCGAGTCCGCCCGCGGCGGCGCGCGCCCCGCGGTGCCGCTCGTGATCGCGCATCGCGGTGCGAGCGGCTATCTGCCCGAGCACACGCTCGAAGGTTATGCCCTCGCCATCGAGCTGGGGGCCGACTACGTCGAGCCCGATCTGGTGGCGACCAAAGACGGCGTGCTGATCGCGCGCCACGCGCCGACCCTGATCGCGACGACCGACGCCGCCGCGCGGCCCGAGTTCGCTTCGCGCAGGCGCAAGGCGGTCGTCGACGGCGTCGAGGAGGAAGGTTTCTTCGCGAGCGACTTCACGCTGGCGGAGATCAAGACGCTGCGGGCGGTCCAGCCGCTGGCCGAACGCGATCAGTCCTTCAATGGCCGGTTCGCGATCCCGACCTTCGCCGAAATCCTCGATCTGGTCCGCCGCAAGTCGGCCGAGCAGGGGCGAGCGATCGGCGTGTACCCCGAGACCAAGCATCCGACCTATCACCGCGATCTGGGCCTTGCCCTCGAGGATCGCCTGCTCGACGAATTGAGTCGCGCCGGCATGAACCATCGCGGCGCGCCGGTGTTCATCCAGTCCTTCGAGGTGTCGAACCTGCAGTATCTGCGAACGCGAACGCGCGTGAAGCTCGTCCAGTTGATCGACGGCGACTCGGTCGCCAACGACGGCACGGTGACGCTGGCGCCGCCGTTCGACAGGCCGTACGACTTCGCGGTGCGCGGCGACGCGCGCACGTTCAAGGACCTGCTGACCCCCGCCGGGCTGCGCGAGATCGCGACTTACGCCGACGGCATCGGGCCGTGGAAGCCTTACCTGATCAGCTCGAAGTGCGCCGACGCCGACGGCGACGGCCGGTGCGACGACGTCAACGGCGACGGGCGCGTCGACGACGCCGACCGCACGCTGCTCGCACCGACCACGGTGGTGGCCGATGCGCACGCCGCCGGGCTGCTCGTGCACCCGTTCACGTTCCGCAACGAGCCGCGTCGGCTCGCGAAGGACTATGCGGGCAACCCGATCAACGAGTACCTGAGGTTCTACGAGCTGGGTGTGGACGGGCTGTTCTCCGACTTCACCGACACCGCGCGCAGCGCGCGCTTGATGTTCCTGCTGAAGACGCGTCCGGAGCTGGCGCGCTGCCTGACGGGCGAGCGGCGCGGCCGCGCGTGCGACGCCCTGCGTTGACTCGCCCGCGAATGGAAGCGGCGCGCCTCAGCGCCTGATCCGGTGTGTCGTGCCGCCGGCTTGTTCGCGCCGGCGCACGAGCCCGCGCATGAACTGCGGTTGCCAGGGACGGCAGGCGAGCAGCAACGTCATCGGCGGACGTTCGGCGGCGGCAAGCCGCGCGTCCTCCGCGTGCTGATCCGAGAACTCGCGCGCGAGCCGCTTGAGTTTCTCGATCAGCACCGCGCTGGAAGCGGGCGCGAGCCGCCCGTTGAGCAGGATCATCAGTTCGTTGTCGGCGGCGAAGTCGGAATCGAAGAAGTCGTCCGCGGCGCTCTTGAACGCGGTCTGGATCGGTCCGTTGGGAATCCACGCGAAGGTGCGCGCGATCCGCAGCTTGAAGCGGTTGTTCGGCAGCAGCTCGATGATGCCGATGCGGTCGAGCCGCACCAGCAGACCGACCAGTTCTGCCTTGGTCAGTTCGTAGGTCGCGAGGATGTCGTCGAACGACAGCAGGTTCAGCGCGCAGATCGCGACGAGGAACAGCTTCGGGTCGGCGACGATCTCCCGTTCCTGCGCGACGGTGAGCCTGCTCACCAGGTGCTCTTCGCGGTTGAAACCGCGCGTCAGGTCGGTGAACTCGATGCCGGCGGCCGCGCAGATCCGGTCGAGCCGCTCGAGCGTGAAATTGCGCTGCGAGAACATGCGCTTCACACTCGGTTCGCTGATGCCGATGCGGCGCGCGACCTCCGCGTAGGTCAGCCCGCGCGCCTTCAGCTCGCGCTTGAGCACGTCGATCACCGCACCGGCCTGCGCCATCGCGAAACGCCTCCGCTCGTACCGAATCCGTCGGCCAGTATCGCTTCCCGATACCATCGGCTGCAAGCGGCGTAGCGCAGCGGCCGCAACGGTGACCGCGCGGCGGCGCGGACCTCACGATCGCTGCATGTGAAATCGATGGAGAAGGCCATGTTGAGGATCGAACGAAGGCATCTCGAAGAGGCGAGCGTGGCGGACATCATCACGCGCGAACAGGCCGATCGGCTGTGGGCTTTCCTCGTCGAGCGGGCGGCGGCGGCGCCGGCCGCGCGCGAGCATGGGCCGCGCTTCACGTTCACCAACGTGCTGTACTACCTCGGCGGCATGCTTGCGATCGGCGCGCTGTCGCTGTTCATGACGCTCGGCTGGGAGGGCTTTGGCGGCTGGGGCGTGTTCTTCATCGCGCTGCTTTATATCGGCGTTGCGCTGCTGCTCGCGCGGCGCTTCGAGCGGCGGGGGCTCGCGATCCCGATGGGCATCATGGCCGCGCTCGCCGTCGTTCTGGTGCCGCTGGCCGTCTGGGGTCTGCAGCACGCGCTCGGCTTCTGGGCCGACGCAACGCAGGCCGAGCATTATCGCCAGTACCACTACGCGATCGACTGGCGCTGGGTCACGCTCGAGCTCGCGACACTTCTGGCCGGGGTGCTGATGCTGTACCGCTGGCGGGCGCCGTTCCTGCTGATGCCGGTGGCGGTGACGCTGTGGTACATGAGCATGGATCTCGCGTTGCTGCTGCTGCCGCCCGACGCGAAACCGTGGTCCGAGAGCGAGTGGCTGTTCCGCAAGTGGTTCTCGGTCGCGTTCGGGCTGGTGACGGTGCTGATCGCCTTCTGGGTCGACCTGCGCTCGCGGCGCACGTTGGACTACGCGTTCTGGCTGTACCTGTTCGGGCTGCTCGCGTTCTGGGGCGGGCTCAGCGCGCTCGGCTCCGAGCGGCTCGCGGGCAAGCTCGTGTATCTGGCGATCAATGTCGGTCTCGTTCTGATCGGCGCCGTGCTGGTGCGGCGCGCGTTCACGGTGTTCGGCGCCATCGGCGTGGCGATCGTGCTCGCCGACATCTCGTGGCGCTACTTCAAGGACTCGTGGTTGTTCCCGATCGCGCTGACCGCGATCGGGATCGCGATCGTCTACGCCGGCATCTGGTGGAGCCGAAACGAAACTCGGCTTGCGGGCGTGCTGCACGCGCGGCTGCCCGCCGGGCTGCGCGAGCTGATCGCCAGCCGCCGCGCCAGCCTCGGGCACTGACGCCCGTCAGCGCTTGGCGTCGCCGCCGCCGGGCTCGATCCAGAACGCCCGGTTGGAGCGCTTGGCGCGGTACATCGCGAGGTTGGCGGCGAGCAGCAGGTCGTCCTCGTTGCCGCCGTCGCGCGGAAACAGCGAGCCGCCGATGTTGACGCCGACCGCGCCCGACACGTCGCTGACGCGGAACGGCTGCGCGATGCTTTCGGCGAGCGCCATCGCACGCGCTTCGAGCGGCGCGGCGCCGGCCACGCCGTCGAGCAACACGGCGAACTCGTCGCCGCCGATTCGCACTGCGAGGTCGCCCGCGCGAACCTGCGTCCGGATGCGCCGCGCGACCATGCGCAGGATCTCGTCGCCGATGCGGTGGCCGTGCTGTTCGTTGAACGCGCGGAAGCGCGCGAGGTTCAGGAACAGCAGCGCGAACGGGCGGCCGGCCGCGATCGCGCGCTGCATGCGGCGCGACAAGCTGAGGCGGTTGCCGAGGGTCGTCAGCGCGTCGCTTTGCGACTGTGACGGCGCATCGCCGGCGCGCGCGCGCGCCGGCGCGGCGTCGCGCACGATCGCGACCGCGTAGCGCGCACCGTCGAGCTCGATCGTCGCCAGCGCGATCGACACCGGCACCTCGTCGCCCGACTTGGCGAGCGCCGGCAGCGACGGCCGCGCGCTCATCGCCGCCGCGAGTCCGTTCTGCATGAACTGCGCCTGCAGGCGCGCGTGCGTTTCGCGGTAACGCTGCGGCAGCAGCATCTGATGCTCGCGGCCGATCAGTTCGTCGGGCACGTAGCCGAAGACGCGGCGCACCGCCGGGTTGGCCAGCACGATCTTGCCGGCCTCGTCGACGACGATGCAGGCGTCGGGCAGGACTTCGAAGAGGTTGCGCAGGGCGGAGACGGCGTCGTTCATTGCAGCTCGCGGTGATGGCTCGATCCCGGCGACCCGGGGACCGCGCGGCGCGCCGCAACGCGCCGCGTACCGATCATGCCATCGCGCGCGGTGCCTCGATCGCGCCGTCTGCGGCCAAGGCGTCGATCTGTTCTTCCGAGTAGCCGACCTCGCGCAGCACTTCGCGCATGTGTTCGCCGAGCAGCGGGGCGGGGTCGATACGGTAGCGGCGGCGGTCGGGGCGACGCGGGCAGAACGAACGGACACGATCATGCGCCGAGGTCTTGCCAGAGGTTGCTCGTGGCGCCTGCACCCTCGGCACGACCGGGTCGTGCGAAGGCTGCCCAGCGACAAAGCGAGGCGTTTGTGGCTCGGCTGAAGGATGGCTACCCGTTGCGAAGTTGCGTCAAGGCTTCCGCAAGATGTTCGAGGAACTCCGGAATCTGCGCGATCCGTTCCAGCGTGTCCTCGCCGCAAGGGAGCCGGAGAACTTCGCGCGCGACCGGCTCTCGAGTCAGCCGGGCAAGAACTGCCCCTTGACGGCCTATCTGCAGTAGCGCGTCCGTCGCTTCCCGGGTGCGCTCCCGCAGCGAAGCCAATGCAACCTGCGCATCATCCGACACGAACTCGCGCAGAGGGCCGCTCAGCAGGCGGACGACGACGATCGCGGCGACGATGTCGACGTTGATGCCGAGCTCGGAGGCGCGACGGAAGAGATCGTCGAACTCGGCGGCAAGACCGGACTGCGTCAGAAGATCGAGGACGCCGCCGGCGTGCAGTCGCGAAGCATCCGCATCGATGATATGGATCAGTCGACGATACGGCCGCGGCAAGTCGAAAAGCCGTGCGTGCCCGGCCGGCTCGATCTCGGTGGAATCGAAGGGCTCGCAGGCAGCAACGTCGGCGATGGACAACATGACTTCCCCGGCTCCCGGCGCAGCCGCGGCGAGCGACATGGCTACGCTGCCCGCGCCGCCCCAGCCGGCGGCCAAGGTCTGAGGGACCTTGCGTAGCACGGGGATGTCCGTCGCCTTCTGGTCTTCCGGCCGGGGCGCGACGAGCAGCCAGTTGGTCCACGGACTGACGAGCCGATAGCGAAGCGCCGTGTGCAAGCCCAGGACGTCATCCGCCTCCTTCAGTCGCGTGGCGGCGGCGACGCGCGCGACCGTGGACACGCCATCCGAGCAAGTGGCGGGCGGCGCCGCGGGAAGCGCCAATGCCTGGCGAACGATCTCGCCGTCGTCGGTCTCGACCTCGAGGATCGCGCTTGCGCCCGCAGGCGAGCGATCGAACGAGGCGCAGGCGATCACCGTGTCGCCCTCGAAGACCGCTCCGATCCGCGACGGGCTGATGTTGGCGGCGCCCGCCGGCCAATGAACCGCCACGCGCCTGGCCCGCGGCGCGCGCATGCGCTCGAAGTGGCGAACCACCCGATCCGCCATGCCTTCGCGCGGTGAGACGAGCTCGCACTCACCGCCCGTGGCCGCCGCGAGCCCGCGCACGAACGCTTCCGAGACGGCGCTACCGACACCGACCGTGAAGATCCGGTGCCCCGACTGCGTTGCGTCGTCGACGACGCTCTGCCAGTCCGAGACTTCGCCGTCGGTCACGACAAAAAGATCGGCCACCTCGGTGTGCCCGACCGCGGCGTACGCTTCCCGCAGCGCATTGCCGATCTCTGTGCCGCCCATGTCGGCATCCAGCGATTTCGCGAACTGGCGGGCCTTATCGAGGTTTGCCGCGTTGCAGGGCAGAAGCCGATTCGACAACGCCTTGGTCGAGTTGCCGAACGCGATCAGCGTCACGCGGTCTTCCGGCTGCAGGCTTTCGAGGATGCCGTCGAGCGCCTGTTTGGCCTGTTCCATCGAGTCACCGCGCATGGATCCGGAGCAGTCGATGACGATGGCCAGCGCGAGCGGACGCTGCTGCCGCAGACCGGGGAAGAACGGCTGGAAGCTTGCGATCGCCGTCATGCCTTCTCCGTCCTGCCCGCACAGCACGAAGCTTCGCGTCGCTTGCGGCGCTTTCACGTTCAGGATGAAGTCGCGATCCATGACCGCCTTTGCCTGCCGCAGGGACAGCACGATCTTCTCGGGCGACCTGACCAGATCGACGGCGTGGGACGGGCAGCCGAACTGCGCGTCGCGCAGCGCGCCGAACACCTCGACGCGCAGGCGGAACTGGTTCTCAACCGTGAGCGAGGCGTCGGGTGCCTGGTGCGGCCGGTGCGGCGATTGGCCGAAGCGCGGCGCGATCGTGGTCGGCAGCGACAACCGCAGTCGGTCTTCTGCCCATCGATACAGGATCGCGTAGCGGAAGGTGATCTTTGCCGTCTCTTGCGGCAGCAGATTGCCGACGTTCATCGTGTAAAGGCCCGGCTCGATGGCCTCGAGCATCACGGCTGCGTCGCCGGCTTCGATGGCATCCTCGTACTTCGCCTCGGCGCCCTTCTTCTCGACGACCGCGCCTTTGAGCACGCGTCCGCCGATGTCCACTTCGAGATCGAGCAGCACGGCATCGAGGGGCAGCGGGAACGTGTAGACCGCCTCGATGTTCACGCGCTCGTCGTTGCGGTAGGTCTGTGAGACCGCGACCTCGGCGAGCAGGTCCTGCAGGACCGCCGAGACGTCGATGTCGCACAGCGCCATCCGTTCGCCCTTCAGGCCGGTGAGGGCCGATGCCAGCTCGTTCATTTTTCTTCCTCGCTTTCGTGAATCCGCGCATAGGCCTGCGTCACCGCGCGGAACAAGGCCCGCACCTGCTCGGGTGTCAGGCCGGCGCGGCCGGGCTCCAAGGTGAGTTCGACGCCTTCGGCGACGACCAGGTGGCTCCAGACTTCCACCGTGCCCGGGCGTCGCGGCGTCGGCGGCAGCGGCCCGGCGGCCTGCTGCCGGAGCAGTTCGCCGATACGCTCCAGGGACAGCCCGGCGAGCTGCCACTTTCGCACCAGCAGGAGCTGCTCGACGTGACGTTGCGTGTAGTAGGCGCCCTTGCCGACGCCCTGCGGACGATCGATCAGCCCGCACTGGATGTAGTACCGGACCGTACGGCGTGGCAGCTCCGCCAGCGCGGCGATTTCGTCAAGGCTGAACGTCCGCTCGACTTTCATGACAGTGATACTATACAGTACAAGTGGCTTTTACAAGTCCCGCGTTTTTCGGGTTGCAGTCGCGGCAGACGAACGGCATCGACGGCTCAACCGCTCGGGCTAGTGCAATTTGAAGAATGCGACATTCGCCGGCAAACTCGCCGGCCACGCAAGGCGCAGTGATGAGAGCTTCAGACGGCCGGAGTAACTTCTACCAGCGATGCATGCCGATGGAGGCCGCCGCGCGGGCCGGGTTTCGCTTCGGTGCAAGGGGAACCCATACGAGCCGGACGTTGATGTTCCGGGAGCTCAGTGCCGCACTTGCCGCGACCCCGGTGAACGGTTCCAAGGCGGACTATGCGGCGGCCATCATCGATGGCAACTGCCTCGGCAAGCGGACCGCGGCGACCCGCAGGCTGAGCAACCAACGCCTTGGTGAGCTGTACGCGCTCGATCCCGAGGTCGCTGTCTTTCGGGTGCTTCGGCGCTTGTGGCAAAGCGACGAGGCCGGTCGGCCGCTTCTCGCGCTTCTATGCGCACTTGCCCGCGATCCGTTATTGGCTGCGACCGCGGCGCCGATTACCGAACTGACCCCAGGCGCTGAACTCCAGCGCGACGCGGTGCGGACCGCTTTGCGCGAGGCGGCGGGTGACAGGCTCAACGAGGCGACCTTGGAGAAGGTCATCCGCAACGCCGCGGCTTCATGGACACAATCGGGGCAC
>JBKBSH010000007.1:0-17991 GCA_046291795.1 Burkholderiaceae bacterium
GTGGCGTTCACGGTGTGCTTCGCGGTCTGGATGATGTTCGCGGTCATCGGCATCCCGATCAAGAAGATGCTGGACCTGAACGCAACGCAGTTCGGGTTGCTGACCGCCACGCCGGTGCTGACCGGTTCGCTGATCCGCGTCCCGCTCGGCATGTGGACCGACAAGTACGGCGGGCGCATCGCCTTTTTCCTGCTGATGCTGTCGACGGTCATTCCGATCTGGCTGATCGCCTACGCGACGGAGTTCTGGCAGTTCCTCGTGCTCGGGTTGTTCGGGTCAAGTCCTCTGATTGCTGGAAATTCGTGAGCGGGGTGCGCTCTTCACGGCAGGGGCGGTGCGCTCGACGTGACGTTCATTCAGGTGCTCGCGAAGCTGCTCGAGCTGCCTGAGCTCGAATTGCGTCATCACGATGTTCTTCCAGGTCTGGCTCGCGCGGATCAGCGCGGCGTACATGAGCTTGAGCACGGCGCGCTCGCCAAAGGCATGAGCAATGACTTTGGTGCGCCGGCGCTCCTCGCCAAAGAGCCGCTCGAGCAAGTTCGTCGTGCGCGTTGCACGCCGGTGGGAGATCGGCAGCTGCAGGTGCGCGATGCAAGCATCGAAGTCGTCGAGGAAGCATGCGGTCGCGCTCGGGTATTCGCGCTCGTAGCGCGTGACGAAGTCCTCTTTCGCCATCTGCGCAAGCTTCGGGCTGCCGGCTTGGTCGGCGGCAAGCGCTGAGCCCTTGAGCTCGCGCCACACCTCTTCGGGCACTTTGCTTTGCAGGTTTCGGATCTTCGAGCGAAAGGGCTCGGCCATGGCGGCCAACTGCGGCACCGCGAATTCGATCTCGCCCTCTGCCGTTTTCACCCTGCCGAGCCGGTTGCCGTTGCGGTAGCCACGTCGATCGGCCCCGTGCTCGTAGTCGCCGCGCCCGCCCAGCGCATCGGCAGCTTCAGCTTCCAAGCCCTCCTCGACGATCAGCCGCGCCGCTTGGCGCACCAGGCTGCTCTTGTCGGTCACCGTCTTGCCGGCAAACATGTCCCCTTCAACGCGTTGCGCGTCCTCTCAGACGCCGGTACTCTCGCCATCGGGGTGCTCCTTTCTTCTGGGTTGTCGATCCGAACGCCACTAAACGTTCAGACCAAAGGATGCACCCCGCTTCAAATTTCCAGCAAATCTAGGCCATCACCTACGCACACGCGCTCGAGCACGACGCGCTCGACGAGGGCGCGCACACGCACTGATCGGGCATGGACGACCTGCTCGCGCGGCTCGCGCGCTTCGAACGCGACTTCTTCCCGCGCTACGAGAAGACGTATCGGCGGCTGGTCGACGAAGGCCAGCAGCCGAAGACGCTGTTCATCGGCTGCTCCGACTCGCGAATCGTGCCGTACGCGCTGATGGATGCCGGCCCAGGGGAACTGTTCATCGCGCGCAACGTCGGCAACCTGGTTCCGCCGTGGGACATGTCGGCGGGCTTTCACGGCACTGCCGCGGCGATCGAGTTCGCGGTGCTGCAGCTCCAAGTCCACAACATCGTCGTCTGCGGGCACAGCCACTGCGGCGCGATCCGCGGGCTGTATGCACCGCCGCCGGCCGAAGCGCACCACTTGCTCGCGTGGCTGGAGCGCGCGCGCGACGCCGCGGTGCCCGGGCCGGAGTCGCCGCAGCTGCTGCGCCGGGTCGAGCAGCGGTCGATCGTGCTGCAGCTGGAGCGGCTGATGAGCTATCCGATGGTCGCGCACCGCGTGCGCGCCGGCAAACTGTTCCTGCACGGCTGGTATTACGTGATCGAGGACGGCCGCGTGCTGGTGTTCGATGCCGACGCGGGCGCGTTCGTGCCGCACGAACTGCACTCGAATGCCGGCAGGGTTGCAGCCGTTGCGGTCGGCAGCAGCGTCACGGAGATCGACGCGTCGCGCTGGATGCGGTTTTCGAAACCGGATCGATGAGCGACGCAGCGTCTCGCCCCCCTGAAGAGGGCGACCGAGGGTACTTCCGGGTTCGTGCCGGCATCGAAATCCCCTGCCCTCCTCTTTCGAGAGGAGGCTTGATGGCCACTCCACTTCGTGGGGTTGATGCGCCGCCCCCGTATTCCGGAGGGGTTTGATGCGCTCCGAACGCAGACGCGTACCGGCATTGGCACCGGTTCCGTGCCAATGCACTTGATGCGGCTCAAGAAAGTTGCTCGGCGGCTCGGGCAGACTGACGCACCGGTTTACGGTCTGTCCACGGCGGCCGAACCGCTTCCCGCTTCCGCGCCGCCGGCGCACAGCGCGCTGCAGCGCGCCTTTCCGAGGACTCGTTCAAGCGATGCCGCGTCGACGTTCCAAGCCCCTCGTGTATTCCCGCTCGGGCTGCTCGAGCGCGGCACCGCTCACCGACGCCGTAGCGCTGAAGCTCGACCGCGACGGCACGGACGCGCGCACAGCCGAGCCCGGGATTACCGTCCCGGAAACGGAGACTGCCGGGGAGACGCCCGGATGACCAGCGCCGACACCCTGGGCCGAACCGCGCTGCCGCCGTTGAAGCTGGCGGGGCGCGAGGTGCTGCCGATCGTGCAGGGCGGCATGGGGGTCGGCATCTCCGCGCACCGACTGGCGGGCACGGTCGCCAGCCTGAACGCCGTCGGCACGCTGTCCTCGGTCGACCTGCGCCGCCATCACCCGGACCTGATGGAGCGCACGGCGCGCATCGGCACCGGGCCCGACGCCAAGGCGAGGATCAACGCCGCCAATCTCGAGGCGCTGGACCGCGAGATCCGGGCGGCGCGCGCGATCGCGCAGGGCCGCGGGCTGCTCGCGGTCAACGTGATGCGAGCGGTCGCCGAATACGCGGCCTACGTCAGGCGCGCGTGCGAGAGCGGAATCGATGCGGTCGTCGTCGGCGCGGGCCTTCCGCTCGACCTGCCGGAGCTCGCGGCGGACTTCCCGAAGGTGGCGCTCGTCCCGATCCTGTCGGATGCGCGCGGCATCGCGCTCGTCCTGAAGAAGTGGGAGCGCAAGGGACGCCTGCCGGACGCGATCGTCATCGAGCACCCGAAGCACGCCGGCGGCCACCTCGGCGCGGCGCGCATCGAGGATCTGTCGGACGCCCGCTTCGAGTTCGAGAACGTGATCCCCGAAGCGCGCGCCGCACTGCGCGCGCTCGGCGCCGAGGACCGCGTGCCGCTGATCGCCGCGGGCGGAATCGGCACGCCGCAGCGCGTGCGCGAGCTGATCGCGCTCGGTGCCGCCGCGGTGCAACTCGGCACCGCGTTCGCGGTGACCGAGGAATCCGACGCGCATCCGGAGTTCAAGCGCGTGCTGGCCGAGGCGCGGCCCGAGGACATCGTCGAGTTCATCAGCGTGGCCGGCCTGCCCGCGCGCGCGGTGCGCACGCCCTGGCTGGAGAACTATCTGCGGCTCGCGCCGAAGCTGCAGGCCAAGGCGGCCCGGCGCGGCGCGCGGACGCGCTGCACGATGGTGTTCGACTGCCTCGCGCAATGCGGGCTGCGCGACGGCATCGCCAAGTTCGGCCAGTTCTGCATCGACCATCAGCTTGCCGCAGCGCTGCGCGGGGACTTCGCGCACGGGCTGTTCTTCCGGGGCGCAGGCAGGCTGCCTTTCGGCGCCCAGATCCGACCGGTGCGCGACCTGATCGCCTTCCTGCTCGGCGAGCCGGTCGCTGCGGCCGTGTGAGCCTGCGCAGCCGCCTGCGAGGCCGACCGCATGCAGCGAGCCGTCAAGGATCCGTCGATGGCACCCACCCGCGGCGCCGGCGCGAGGCGCGTCATCCCGTTGACCGTGCGGACGAACCCGGCTGCCCCCGACCGCGCGTCGCCGCGCTGGCTGACCGTCGCGCCGCATCGCTACTTCTTTTTTCTCGGCATGCTCGGGCTCACCACGGCGTCGCTGTGGTGGCTCGTGCAGCTGTGGGCACGCGCCCTCGGCGTGCCGATCGCGGCGGCGCTGCCGCCGTCGTGGATGCACGGCTGGACGATGGCCAACGCGTTCATGCCTTTCTTCATGTTCGGTTTCCTGTTCACCGCGGGGCCGAAGTGGCTGAACGTCGTTGCCCCCGACACACGTGCGCTGATGCGGCCCGGCGCACTGGCCTTCGGCGGCTTCGTGCTCGCGCTGGCCGGCGCGCACGTCGGCGCCGCGATCGTCGCCGCCGGCGCGCTCGCGATGGCCGCCGGCTGGGCCGCGCTGCTCGCGCGCTTTTATCGGCTCGTTCGCGCGAGCCGGGTCGACGACCGGGTGCACGCGCGGCTCGTGCTCGCGTTCTTTTCGCTCGGCGCGTTCGCGCATGTCGCGTTCGCCGTCGGCGCGATACGGATGTCGGCCGCGTGGATCCATACGGCCGAGATGCTGTCGATCTGGCTGTTCATCGCGCCGGTGTACGTGACGGTCGCGCACCGGTTGATCCCGTTTTTCACGGCGAGCGTGGTGCCTTTTCTGGACGCGTGGCGGCCGTCGTGGCTGCTCGCCGCGTTCGTTTCGATCGTGATCGGACACGGACTGCTGCCCGTGGCGGGCGTGCTGCTGCCCTCGCGGTCGATCCAGGCGCTGCGGCTCGCGGTCGACGTCGCCGGCGCGGCGCTGCTGTTTTTCGTCGCGTGGCGCTGGGGTGTCGTTCAGAGCCTGCGCAACCGGCTGCTCGCGATGCTGCATCTCGGTTTCGTCTGGCTCGGCATCGCGCTTGCGCTGTACGCATGGAACCAGGCGGCCGTCCTGCTCGACGCGCCGGACGCGTCCATCGGGCTCGCGCCGCTGCACGCGCTGACGATGGGTTTCTTCGGCACGGTCATGCTCGCCATGGTCACGCGCGTGACCGCGGGCCACGGCGGCCGCGCGCTCGCCGCCGATCGGTCGACCTGGGTGCTGTTCTGGCGGCTGCAGATCGCGGTGCTCGCGCGCGTGGCCGCCGAGGCTGCGCCCGCGCACGGCGTCTGGCTCACGCCCGCGGCGATCGCGCTGTGGTGCGTCGTCTTCGTCACCTGGGCGGCGCGCTCGCTGCCGATCTATCTGAAGCCGCGCATCGACGGCCGTCCGGGCTGATGTACGCCACGCTCAAGACCGTCCACATCGCGTGCGTGATCGCCAGCGGCGCCGGCTTCCTGCTGCGCGGCGCGCTGAGGCTGGCCGACTCTGCGCTGCTGGCGACCCGCCTGGCTCGCATCGCGCCGCACGTGGTCGACACGATCCTGCTGGCGGCCGGCGTCGCGATGGCGGTGATCGCGGGCATTTCGCCGCTCGCTCACCCCTGGCTCGGCGCCAAGATCGCCGCGCTCGCCGCCTACATCGTGCTCGGTTCGATCGCGCTGAAACGCGGCCGCACCCGCGCGATCCGCGCGACGGCCTTCGCCGCCGCCATGGGAACTTATGCGTACATCGTCGCGGTCGCGCTGACGCGTAGCCCTTCCCTTGGATGGTGACGGCGGGGGCGGGTCATCCGCACGGAACACGTTTCGACCGCCCGGTGTTTGCGCTGGGTCAAAACGACGCGACAAAGTGCCCCGTAGGTTTTCTATTTTTGCACCGGGCGACGACCACACCTCGTCGTGCCCGTCGCGGACTGGGACATTCATGACCTCGATCGACTTTCGCACCCCGGCGGCGGGCTTCGACCAGCCGTTGGAACTCTGGCTCGCCTGCCACGATCGCGTGCGGCGCATGTGTTCGCTGATGCAGCGGCTGCTCGAGCACGTGCGCGACTGTGGCGCCGACGAGCAGGCGAAGGTCACCGCGGTGTCGATCCGCCGCTACTTCGACGAGGCCGCCCCGCGCCACCACGAGGACGAGGAGATCGACCTGTTTCCGCGCCTGCTGCAGCGGCTCGAGGGCAGGACCGGCAGCGAAGCCGCCGGCGTGCGCAACGCGATCGCGCTGCTCGAATCCGACCACCGCGAGATGGGCCGGCTGTGGTCGATCCTCCGCGAAGCGCTGAATGCGATCGAGCGCGGCGATGCCGGTGCGCTCGACGAAGCGGTCGTCGCGCTGTTCGTCACCCGCTACCGCAGCCACTGCGAGATCGAGGACACCGTCATCGCGCCGGCGCTGCGCCGCGCGCTGTCGGCGCAGGAACTCGAAGCGGTCGGACAAGCGATGGCGCAACGGCGCGGCATCGACTGGAACGACATCGCCGCGCGACACGACGCAGGGCCGCGCTGACCCCGCACCGTCCGAGGCTCGCCCGCCGGCGAGGGCGGCGGCGCAACGCGCCTGGGCCCGGCGGAATTGAACCCCGACGCCATCGGTTATCCGCGCTTCGCGGGCATGCCGCCGCACCCAGAATCCGCCTCCGGGAAGCCCCTCTTGGGGCACGTCACCGCGCTTCAGAGCGCTGCTCGGGGAGAAGCATCGATGTCGGCCGACCTGTACCTGGGCCACTACGGCCTGCGCGAGGCCCCGTTCAAGATCACAGCCAACGCGCGCTTTTTCTACGCCGGCGGCGGACGCGGCGAGGCCTTGCACGCGCTGCGCCATGCGCTCGCGCACGACGAGGGCATCGTGCTGGTGACCGGCGAGGTCGGCACCGGAAAGTCGCTGTTGTGCCGCATGCTGGTCGAGGAGCCGCCGGCGGACATCGACGTCGTGTTCCTGCCGAATCCGTCGCTCGCCGGCGAGCAGACCGTCGCGGCGGTGGCGCGCGACCTGGGTGCGGAGTGCTCACCCACACCGCTGGAAGCGCTGCAGCGAGCGGCGGTCGAACGCCACGCGCGCGGGCGGCGCATCGCAGTGCTCGCCGACGAGGCGCATGCGATGTCGCCGGACGCGCTGGAGCAGATCCGCTTGCTGACGAACCTGGAGACGGGCGAGCGCAAGCTGCTGACGGTCGCCTTGTTCGCACAGCCCGAATTGCTGGTGACACTGTCGCGCCAGGCGATGCGCCCGTTGCGCGATCGGATCGTTCAGCACTTCCGGCTGCAGCCGCTGCATGCCGACGAAGTCGCCGACTACGTCAACTTCCGCCTGCAGGTAGCCGGGCACCGCGGCGGCCGGCTGTTCGAGCCGGCGGCGTTGAAGCGCATCGCGCGCCGCTCCGGCGGCCGCAGCCGGCGCGTGAATGTGCTTGCCGATCGCGCGCTGCTGGCCTGCTATGCGCGCGGCGGCCGCTGCGTGTCGGCGCGCGACGTGGCGCGGTCGGAGCGCGATCTCGATCTGGCGCCTGCGCGCACGCTGCGCGCATGGTTCGAGCGCGCCTTCGCGCGCGGCACAGCGACCGCCCAGGAACGTCCATGAACAGGCTCGCACTGCTCGTCTGCGTGGTGTCCTGTGCACTGGCCGCCTGCGCGTCCAGGTCGCCGGCACCGGCTTCACAACACCATCTGCTGCGCGCAGACGCCGCGCCGGCGCGCAGCGCACCGCCGCCGCTGGCCGAAGTGCGCGTGCCGCCGCCGCCGCAGCCGCTGCGTCCGCAGGAGACGTACCGGGTGGCGGTGCAGAGCGTCCCCGTCCAGGAGTTGCTGTTTACGCTCGCGCGCGACGCGAAGATGAACCTCGACCTGCACCCCGAGGTGCAGGGCGTGGTCACCCTGCAGGCGATCGACCAGACGTTGCCGCAGATCCTGGAGCGCGTCGCGCGCCAGGTGCCGATGCGCTATCGCATCGATGACGGCGTGCTGGTGGTCGAGCCGGACCGGCCGTATCTGCGGCTGTACCGGGTGGACTACTTGAACATGCAGCGCGACGTCACCAGCCACATCAGCACCGCCACCCAAGTAGCCAGCCCCGGCGGAGCCGGCGGCGGGGCTGCAGGCAACAACGCACGCACCGAGATGGTCAACGTGTCGAACAACCGCTTCTGGCAGTCTCTCGTGGAAGCGGTGCAAAGCCTGCTGCGCGAGACCGACAAGGTGCTGCCGGCCGAAGCGGCCGACGGCGAACCGACTGCGGCTGCACCCTCGGGCGCCGCCGACAAGGGCGCCAAGGCGGCTGCGGCTGCGGCTGCGCCGCGGCGCAGCCTGTATCGCGAGGCGGCTTCGGTCATCGCGCACCCTGAAACGGGCACCATCGCCGTGCGCGCCACCGCGCAGCAGCACGCGCGCGTGCAGGAGTTCCTCGACCGGCTACTCGGCACGGCCCGCCGCCAGGCCCTGATCGAGGCCACCGTCGTGGAGGTCGATCTGTCCGACGAATACCAGCAGGGCATCCGTTGGGACGTGCTGCGCCAAAAAAGCACGACGCTGCAGTTCACGCAGCAGCCGGCCGGCACGGCCGATCCGCTGCCGGGCGGCACGCCGGCGTCCGGGCTGGTACCGGCGCTGGGGGTGTTGTCGGTGGCACGCAGCTGGGGCAGCACCAGCGTGACCGCGGCGATCCAGCTGCTGGAGTCCTTCGGCCGCACGCGGGTGCTGTCCAGCCCCAAGATCTCGGTGCTGAACAACCAGACCGCGCTGATCAAGGTCGTCGACAACTTCGTCTACTTCACGCTGAACGCCAACTACACGCCGGCCACCGCGAGCGCGGCGGCGACCTTCACCGTCAGCTCGACGCCGAACACCGTGCCGGTGGGCTTCCTGATGAACGTGACCCCGCAGATCGGCGACGACAGCGAGATCGTGCTGAATCTGCGGCCGACGATCTCGCGTCTGATCGGCTTCGTCGACGACCCGGGCGTGGCACTGACGGTCGCGCTCGCACGCCAGAGCGGCGCCAATCTGCCGGAGATTCGCTCGCGCGTGCCGCAGATCCAGACGCGCGAGATGGAATCGATCATCCGCGTGCGCGACGGCGAAATCGCCGTGCTCGGCGGCCTGATGCGCGACAGCGTGGAGCGCGGCGACGACGCCGTGCCGGGTGCCGCCGACGTGCCGGTGGCGGGCGAACTGTTCCGCTACCGCAACCGTCGCGCGAGCAAGAGCGAACTGGTGATCTTCCTGCGCCCCACCGTCGTGCGCGACGCGAGCCTCGCCGGCGACTTCCGCGCGCTCGCCTCGTCGTTGCCGGGGCCCGATTTCTTCACCGAGCGCCTGCCGGCCGGCAAGCGCGACTGATCTGCTATGAGCGTCCTGATCGAAGCCCTGCGCAGCGCCGAGGCGGCGCGCGCCAAGACCGCATCGGCGCCGAGCACCGCCGCAGTGCCGCGCGACACGGCCGGCTCGGAGGCGGGTTCGCGCCGCATCCGCTGGATCCCGCTTTCCGCGTTCGCGGTCGCCGCCCTGGCAGCGGCCGGCGGCTGGCTCTGGCTTCAAACGCAATCGAGCGGCACTCCGCGCGCCGAGGAGCCGCTTGCTGAGCCTGCCGCCGATACCGTGGCGCAGCCGCAGGCTGCGGGTGCCGACCTCGCGCAGGCGCAGCCGACGGCCAACACGGTCCCGGCCGAACCGACACTCCCGGACGCGGTGCCCGCCGCGCCGGCGGCGCGCCGAGTCGTCCGCCGCGCGCCTTCCGCACCCGTCGCGGCCGCGCCCAAGGCAGGGGAACCGGCACGGGCAAGTGGCGCAGCCCCCGCACCGCCTGCGGCGCAGATCGAAAGGTCTTCGCCTGCGGACCTGCAGGCCGCCTACGCCGCGTTGCGCGCGGGACGCCACGAAGAGGCGCAGCTTCTGTACGCGCGACTGGCCGAGCTGCATCCGTACAACGCCGACGTCCTGTTCGGCCTGGCGTATCTGGCCGAGGCGAGCGGCGATCGCGCCGCCGCGGCGACGGGTTACCGGCGCGTGCTGCAGGCGGACCCGGAACACGCCGACGCTCTGGCTGCGCTGGCGGAGCTGACCGCGGGACGCGATCCGGCACCGCAGGCAAGCGTGCTGCGCACGGCGCTGGCGCGCCGGCCCGATTCGCCGAGCCTGCATGCAGCGCTCGGACGGCTGCTGGCCGCCGAAGGGCGCTGGAGCGAAGCGCGGCAGGCATTCGGCTCGGCGTCGATGCTGGCGCCGCAGCGCGCCGACTACGCGTTCAACCTGGCGGTGGCGCTGGATCGGCTCGGTGACGTCGAAGGCGCCCGGGCAGCGTACCTTCGGGCCGCGGATCTGGCCGCCGCCGATCCGCGGCCGCTCATCGACGCAGCGGCGGCTGCGGCGCGCGCGCAGGCCCTCGCCGAACAACAGCAGACCGGGGCGCGGCACTGATGGACGGCAGCAGCGCACCGAAACGCCGGCTCGGCGAACAACTGGTCGAACGCGGCCTGATCAGCCGCGACCAGCTGCGCATCGCGCTCACCGAGCAGAAGCAGCGCGGCCGCCCGCTCGGCGAGGTGCTCGTCGCGCTCGGGTTCCTGCAGGAGGAAACCCTGCGCGAGGTGCTCGCAGAGAACCTCGGCGTGGAGGCCGCATCGCTGTTCCAGCTCGTGCCGGACGCGCAGGCGCTGGCGCTCGTACCGAAGGAGATCGCGCGTCGTCATCGCGTGTTTCCGATCGGCTTCGACGCCGAGTCGCGCCGGCTCGCCATCGCGATCGCGGACCTGAACGACATCGTCGCGATGGACCAGGTGCGCGCGCATCTGGGTACACGTGCGCACCCGCAATGGCAGCTGGCCTCACCGGCCGAGATCGCCTACGCGATCGAGAGCTTCTACGGACGGACACTAACCGTCGAAGGCATCCTGCACGAGCTGGAGACCGGCGCGGCGGATGCCGGCGCGGTCGAAGCCGCCGCCGGCTACGAGCATCCGATCGTGCGGCTGGTCGACGCGCTGCTGACCGACGCGGTCATGGCCGGCGCCTCCGACATCCACTTCGAGCCGGAAGCGGCTTTCGTGCGGGTGCGCTATCGCGTCGACGGCGTGCTGCATCAGGTGCGCGCGATCCACAAGCGCCACTGGTCCGCGCTCGCGGTGCGGCTGAAGATCATGGCCGGGATGGACATCGCCGAGAGCCGCGCCGCGCAGGACGGTCACATCGCGCGCTCGCTGGCCGGCCGCGACCTGGACTTCCGCGCCGCGGCGCATCCGACCGTGCACGGCGAAAACATCGTGCTGCGCGTGCTCGACCGCAAGCGCGGCATCGTGCCGCTCGACGCGCTCGGCCTGGGCTCGCGGCAGCTCGCGCTGCTCAAGCGCATGCTCGCGCGTCCCGAAGGCATCCTGCTCGTCACCGGCCCGACCGGCAGCGGCAAGACGACGACCCTGTATTCGATCCTGCAGCATCGCAGCCACGAGAGCGTCAACGTGATGACGCTCGAGGATCCGGTCGAGTACGTGATGCCGCTGATCCGGCAGACCGCGATCTCGGAGGCGGTGCGCATGAGTTTCGCCGACGGTGTGCGCTCGCTGATGCGGCAGGACCCGGACATCGTTCTGGTCGGCGAGATCCGCGACCGCGATACGGCCGAGATGGCGCTGCGCGCGGCGATGACCGGCCACCAGGTCTTCGCCACCGTGCACGCGAACTCGGCGCTGCGCGCGCTGCCGCGGCTGCTCGACCTGGGGGTCGTGCCCGAAGTGCTCAGCGGCAACGTAATCGGCATCGTCGGCCAGCGCCTGGTGCGCCGCCTGTGCGGCCAATGCAAGCAGCCATACGCGCCGGGCGACGGCGAGCGCGCGGCGTTCGCGGCGGCCGGCATCGAGACGCCCGCGGCACTGTACCGCCCGCGCGGCTGCGAGCATTGCGGCGGGCGCGGATTCCGCGGTCGTGTGACGCTGATGGAGCTGGCGCGCTTCGATCGCGGCGTCGACGAACTGATCGCGCGGCGCGCCACGATCGCCGAAATCGAGCGCCATCTGCTGGCGCGCGGTTTCGAGCCGCTCGCCCACGACGCCTTGCGCCGTATCGGCGCCGGCGACACCTCGTTCGACGAAGCCGCGCGCGTGGTCGATCTGACGCAGGTCGAAGCCGCATGAACGAGTTCGAGTACCGAGCCGTCGCCTCGGACGGACGCGCGTTCGGCGGCCGCATGGCGGCGCTGAATGAGGCGGATCTGGACGCGCGACTGTCGCGGCTGGGCCTGCTCACGGTGCGCGCGCGCGCGGTGGCTCAGCGCCGATCGTGGTGGATTCGGCACGAGCGTGTGCCGGCGCGCGACCGGCTCGACCTGTTCGTCCAGCTGCACACGCTTCTTAAGGCCGGCGTTCCGCTGCTGGAGGCGCTCGCCGACATCCGCGACAGCGCCGGCGGCGAGGCCACGCGGCGCGCGGTCACGTTGATCGTGCAGCGGATCGAAATCGGCGGCACGCTGGGCGACGCGCTGGCCGAACAGCCGGCGGTCTTCGATCCGCAGCTCGTCGCGCTGGTGCGCGCGGCGGAGGCGAGCGGCACGCTCACGGCGGTGCTGGCACGCATCGTCGAAGCGCTCAAGTGGCGCGAGGAACTCGTCGCCAAGCTGCGCAAGGCCCTGAGCTACCCGGCCTTCGTCGCGCTCGTGGTGTTCGGCGCCGTGGCGTTCCTGATGGTCTATCTCGTGCCGCAACTGGTGCAGTTCCTGCGCACGATGGGCGAGGCGCTGCCGCTGCAGACGCGGCTTTTGATCGCGACTTCGGAGGCGTTCGTCCGCTACTGGTACCTGATACTGACCGTACCCCCGGCAGCCGCTGCCGGCCTCGTCTTCGCCGCCCGCCGCAGCGCCGCCGTGCGCCGCCGGGTCGACCGCGCACTGCTTGCCGTGCCGGTGCTCGGCGAACTGCTCAAGAAGCTCGATCTGGCGCGCTTCCTGGGGACACTGGCGCTGATGTACCGGTCGGGCATCCCGCTGATCGACGGGTTGCGTCAAGCCGAGGCGGCGCTCGTCAACCGGGTGCTGCGCGACGCCGTCGGCCGCGCCGCCGAGACGATCGAACGCGGCGCCGGGCTGGCCGAAGCTTTCGCCGCCACCGGTCTGATGCCCGCCACGCTGCTGCGCATGCTGCGGGTAGGCGAACGCTCCGGCGAACTCGACGCCGCACTCGAACACGCCACACAGTACTTCGCTCGCGACGCCGACGAGACCATTGCGCGCCTGCAGACGAAGATCGAACCGACGCTGACGCTGATCCTCGGGCTGATGCTGGCTTGGGTGATGATCGCCGTGCTCGGCCCCGTGTACGAGACCGTCGGCCGCATCCGCGCGTAGGGAAAGCTCATGCGGCCGCAGGTCGTCTACCTCAGTCACGCCGGCCCGATCGCACCGGCCGACGGCACGGTTGCCTCGCGGGGGCCGCTGCGGGTGGTGGCCGACTTCGCCGACGAGTCGTGCGTGTCGGTGCAGTTGCCCGCCGTCGGCTGGCGCGACCGCGCGTCGTTGCTGAAACGGCGGCTGGCGCAGGAATTCCCCGACACGCCATATCGCCTGGCCCTGCCGGTTGCAACGGGCCGAGCTGCACAAGGGCCGACACACGTGCTGTGCGCGCTTCCGTCCGAACCGGTCGATCGCTTTACACAAGACGCCGTCGCCCACGGAGACGAAATCGAGGGCATCTGGAGCGTCGCGCTGCTGGCCGCATGGTGGCTGCGGCGCGCCGGTGTCTCACGCGCGCGCGGCCTGGTCGTGCTGCGCACGCCGTCCGGCGTACGCCACGTCTTCCTCAACGGCGGCGTTCCCGCCGTCTCCCGCCTGGTGGCCGATGCACTGAACGGCGAAGCCGCGTCGGACGATCAGCGGGAACTGGAGCGCACCGTTCAGTACCTGCGCAACATGCGGCTGCTCGGCGCCGACGAACGCATCTCTGCCTGGGCGTGGGGCGTACGCAGCGACGGCCTTGCAGAGGGCAAGGCCTTGCAGTGGCAGCCGGGGCCCGCGCTGCGTGGCTTGCCTGATCCGCAGGCGCACGGTCTGCCTGCACTGCTCGAACTCTTGGCGCGCGCCGCCCCGCGCACGCAGTTCGCGCCCGATTCCGCGCGCGTCCATTGGCGCGCGCGGCGCACGGCGCGCGCGCTGTACGCCGGTGCCGGCGCCTGCGCGCTGCTCATCATTGCCGGCGCCGCGCTGCAAGCGCAGCTGGCCGGCGTGCAGCGTGCGCAACTGTTGCGCCTCGAACGCGAGTTGTCGTCGGCCGAGCTGCGACGTGCGCAGATGCTGGCAGCGTACGAACGCGCCGGCGCCGCGCCGCAGGACGTGACGGCGGCGCTGGCCGCGTACGAACCTCTGCGCCAGTCGCCACGGGTCGAAACGGCGCTGCGGGCGGTGGCCGGCGCCTTTTCGACGACCGCCACGTGGCGGCTCGACGAAGTGCACTGGCAGGTCGACGACGCATCCGGCGCGCCGGATGCCGGGCCATGCGCGGCCACGCCTGGCGAGACCGCAGGCGCCGTGCTGCGCATCCGCGGCCAGACGCACGAGGCCGGGCTGCGCGCGATCGAATCCGATCGCATTCGTTTCGAAGCGGCGTTGCGCGAAACGCGCGGCATGGCGTTCGCCGCCGAACAGGCGCCGCTGGCGCTCGACGCGCAGCCGCTGCGCGGTGGCGGCGACGCGCCCCGCAACCAGCCGTTCGCCTATTGTCTGCGCATGGCAGAGGCTTCGCGATGAGCGGGCACGAGGGCACCGCGCTGTGGCGGCACGCGCGCGTACGGCGGGCAGCATCGTGGTCGGCCGCGCTGCTGGCCGCAGCGGCGGCGGCGGTCGCCGCCGGCTGGTGGCTGCACGCGCAAGCACGCGCGCGCGCGGAGGTGTTGGCGCAGCGGCTCGACGCGCAACGCGCCGAGTTGCAGACCCTGTCGGCGTTCGGCACGCCGGCGGTCGCGATCGATGCGTATCGCGCGTTGCGCGAGCGCGGATTCCTCGGCGCGCCCGATGCGGTGGCGCTGATCGAGTCCGTGCACGCGGCCGCCGCGCGGCTGCGGCTGCCGCCGCCGGCATACGAACTGCGGCCGCACCAGCCGGCGGGCGCGAAGCCGGAAGCGGCACCGGGCGATGGCTTGCGGCAGTTCGATCTGAAGCTGACGCTCGCCGGGATCCACGAACAGGAGGCGCTCGCGCTGCTGGCGGCGCTGCAGGAACTGCGCCACGGCGTGCTGCAGCCGCGTCGTTGCGCGTTGTTGCGCCGCACGGATGCGCCCGGCTTGAGCTTCGAGTGCACGCTGCGCTGGAGCGTGCTCGCCGGCACGCGGGAGAACGCGTCGTGAGCCGGCGCGCCATCGTGCGGGCGGCCGCACTGGCGGCGTTGGGCGGTTTCGGTGCCACGCTCGGCGCGCAGCCGCTGCCTCGGCTCTTTTTTACGCCGGAAGAGCGGCACCGGATCGAAGCGCAGCGCGCCGGCGGCGTCGCCTCGGGCGCGACGGTCGAGGCGCACGCACCCGAGACGCGCGTATTGCAGGTGCAGGGAGCGGTCCGCGCCCGCGGCCGCGGCGTGGTCGGGTGGATCGATGGCCAGAAGCGCGACGAAGGCAGCCGCGTCGGCGATTTCGTCGCGCGATTCACGGACGGTGCGGCGCGGCTGCACCGCGCGGACGGCCCCGAGCTGGAAGCGCCGGTCGGTGCGCGCGTCGATGCCGCCACCGGGCGTGTTTACGACGAAGTGACAGTCGTGCGCTCGCGCGCACGCGGAGCCCGATGAGGACGCAACGCGGCGCGGCGGCACTGCTGCTGTTGCTGGTACTGCTAGCAACCGTCGTGGGAATGTTCGCCGCCGCCCAGCCCCCAGTCGATGGGACGGCGCGCGATGGCCAGTCCCAGCGCGCGCTCGCAGAAGCGGCGCAGGCGCTGGCGGGCTACGCGCGCGCCCGGCGCTGCGAGCTGGGCGCCGGGGCGGTGCTGTCGCACCTGCCGTGCCCGGACACCGGCGCCGTCGAAGGCCAGTCTGCGCCTTCCTGTCCGGGCGTCAGCCGCGGCCGCCTGCCTTGGCGGACCCTCGGCATCGGCCCGCTGCGCGACGGCCATGGCGAGTGCCTGTGGTACGAGCGGGGCCCCGCGGCCGCCCGCGTGATCGCGCCGGGGCCGGCGCTTGCCGGGCAGTCGCGCGCGGCCAGCGGCGCCGCCCCGGTGTGCGGCGGGCACTACGCGCAGGCCGACTACTTGGAAGCCGCAGGCAATGACCGCGCGCTGGCGCTGGACGCGGTGCTGCTCGCGGTTCCCGTCGGTTGCTGAACGAGGAGCGGCTCTCATGGCATGCAGCTCACGAGCTTGGCAACGCGCTCGCGGCGCAGGCGGTTTCTCCCTGGTCGAACTGGCCATCGGTCTGGTGATCGTCGCGCTGACCGTCAGCGGGCTGTTGATGCTCACCGTGACTCAGAGCGCGACCCAAAAAGAGCGGGACACCGAGCGGCTGCTTGCCCAGGCACGGCAGGCCTTGCTCGGCTTCGCGGCAATCAACGGCCGGCTGCCGTGCCCTGCGCAGCCGGGGCTGGCCACCGGTGCGCCGGGCGCAGGACTCGAACGGCCACCCACCGCGGCCGGATGCACCGGCGGGCAATTAGGCGTTCTGCCTTGGGCAACCGTGGGACTGCCGGAGCTGGACGCATGGGGCCGGCGCTTCACGTATCGCGTCAGCGCGCTGCATTCACGCACCGTCATCGCGCGGCCGCCAGTGCAGTACGGATGCACCGTTCCGCCCGCGGTGCCGCCCACACAGGCGGCTTTCGCGCTGTGTTCGCCGGGGGACAACGAAGTGCGCGTCAGCGCCGCCGGTTCGGCGCTGGTTTCCGGCGCGCCTGCGGTGATCGTCTCTCACGGGCCCAACGGCGCCGGCGCCCGCCTGCCGAGCAGCGCCGCGCTGGCCGCCAGCATCGACCCGGACGAGCAGGAGAACCACGACGGCGACGCGATCTTCGTCGAACGCACGCCGACCGCCGCCTTCGACGATCGGCTCGTTTGGGTGCCCACCAGTCTTTTGGCGCAATCGATGCTGCAGGCGGGGCGGCTGCCGTAAAGCGGCCGCGGCTCGAAAGGGTATCGAGCAAGCCGCTTTTTACCCGACCGGCACCAGCGCGTCACTGCTAACTTGCTCGCGATGCGCGCCCGCGTGTCATCTTTTAGCGAAAGGAGAGTGCAATGAACAAGCAAAGGGCCTTGGCGCAGCGCGGCTTCACCCTGGTGGAGATCGCGATCGTGCTGGTCATCGTCGGGCTGCTGCTCGGCGCGATCCTCAAGGGACAGGAATTGATCGAGAACAGCCGCGTGAAGAACGCGATCAGCGAGGTCAACGGCATCAAGGCCGCGTACAACGGGTATCTGGACCGCTACAAGCGTGTGCCCGGCGACGACGGACCGCTGGCGACGCTCACCGGTCGCGGCGGCAACTGGACGGCGGTCACCGCCGCTGGCAACAACAACGGCGTGCTGGCGGTCACCGCGGCGCAGACGTTCACGGGCGGCGGCGAAGGCGCCGCCTTTTTCCAGCATCTGCGCGCGGCCGGCTACCTGACGGGTCCCGCCAACGCGGTCGGCGCGGCGGCGTTGCCGCGCAATGCCTTCGGCGGACTGACCGGAATCGTCAACGCCGGCGTGCTCGGGTTTGCGCAGCCGGCACCGATGGTCTGCCAGGGTTCGGTTCCCGGCAAGGCAGCAGTCGCGCTGGACACGCAAACCGATGACGGGAACCCCTCCACGGGCAACGTGCGCGCCACGCAAGGCGCGAACAACGCCGCGCCTGCCGCGGCTGCGGCCGCATACAACGAGGGGCAGACCTACACGGTGTGCTCGGTGCTGTAGCCACCGCGAGCTGCGTAAGCTTCGGGCCTGGTTGCAAGAGCGAGCGAACAGGTCGCATACTGTGCCAGGCGCAGCGCGCCTGCTTTCCCTGAGCTGTCATGCGGAACACCTTCCGTCATCGACTCGAGGCACCGTCAGTGCATACACCTGATCGGGCTCGCCGTCCCGGAAATGCGCTGCGCTGGGCGCTGGTCCTGTCCGCCTTCGCGGCCACGGGCGCTCCAGCGCAGGTAAGCGACATTCAGGCGGCGCTGAATGCCTCCTCGTGCAACGCGTGCCACGGTCCCGCGGGCCACTCCATCGCGGGCATCCCGCCGCTGACGGGGCGCTCGGCACAGGAACTTGCGGCGGCGCTTCTGGACTTCAAATACGATCGCCGCGCTTCCACCGTCATGCATCGGCACGCCAAGGGTTACAGCGACGACGAACTGCGGCGCATCGCCGATGAATTCGCACGCCAGTCGCAGGCGCCGGAGGGCCGTCGATGAATCGCCAACGTCGGACTCTGGCGGCAGCCATCGCG
>JBKBSH010000007.1:18089-20343 GCA_046291795.1 Burkholderiaceae bacterium
GGCAGCGGCGCTGCCTTTCAGGGTCAAGGGGCAGGCCGCTTTCAAGGTCGTCATCGTCGGCGGCGGGTTCGCCGGAGCGACCTGCGCGCGCTACCTGAAGCTGTGGGCGCCGGCGATCGACGTGACCCTGGTGGAGCCGCAGAAAGCGTACGTCCCCTGCCCGATGTCCAACCGGCTGCTCGGCGGCACGTTCAACCTGCGCGATCTGATGCGGGACTACGGCGCTCTAAGCAGGAACTACGGAGTGCGCGTCGTACACGATCAGGTCACTGCGGTGGATCTGAGAGCGCGCTCGGCTCGGCTGGAAAGAGGCGACACCCTGCCCTGGGACCGACTGGTGTTGGCGGCTGGCATCGACTTCGACGCGCAACGCGTCGCCGGGCTTGCGTCGGCACTGCAAGCGGAGCAGATATTGCACGCGTGGCGCGGCGGCTCGCAGCAGATCTGGGAGTTGCGCAAGCGCATCGACGCGATGCCGGCCGGGGGCGTGGTGGCATTGCACGTGCCGAAGGCGCCGTATCGCTGCCCGCCCGGACCCTATGAGCGGGCCAGCCTGATCGCGCACTATCTGCAGCACAACAACCCGCGAGCGAAGGTACTGCTTTTCGACGCCAACCCGGACGTCGTGGCCAAGAAGGGGTTGTTCGTTTCGACCTGGAAAGAACGGTATGCGGGGGTGGTCGAGTATGTGCCCAACGCCGACTTGACCGAAGTGTCCGGGCGCGATCGGTGGATCGAGATGAAGATGCAGGGTCGGGTCAAGGCCGACGTCATCAACATCATTCCGCCGAATCGCGCGCCGGCGCTGGCCGCGCGCATAGGGCTGACGGCGCACAACGGCTCCTGGTGTCCGGTCGATTTCACAACCTACGAGTCGACGCTCGCCGCGAACGTGCACATCATCGGCGATGGGATCGAATCCGCACCCGGACTGCCGAAGTCCGGGCACCTCGCCAACCAGACGGCCAAGGTGTGCGCGGCGGCGATCGCCGCACGCTATCGCGGCGACTCCCGGGCATTGGCACCGGTCATCGCGAATACGTGCTACTCGTTCGTCGATGCGAACAGCGCGATGCATGTAGCAGCCGTCTATCGCTACGACAACACCGCGCGCACGATGGTGCCGGTCAAGGAAAGCACCGGCACGTCGGCCGCGCCCAACGCGGCCGAAGGCGTCAGCGCCATCGGCTGGGCCCACAACCTGCTCGCCGACACCTTCGGCAGCACGTTCGCGCTGCTGGTCCAGTAGCGGCGCCTCCCACGCCGCGCCTTCACTTGCATCGATCTCACGCCCGGTGCCGCGGAACGGTCCCGGCGGGCGCCTGACCGGCCACCGCGCGGGCGGCTGCCCCGCAGCAGGACGCGGCCGGCTCGGCTCGCGACGGTTGTAATGTGCGACTCGAGCCGCAAGATGGGGCGGCAGGAGGTCTGCCATGTCGCCACATACCCCGAACCTGCCCGAAGGCGTCGTTGCGATCGTGCCGATGCGCAACGTCGTGCTGTTTCCCGGCGTGCTGTTGCCGATCTCGGTCGGCCGCGCCAAATCGGTCGCGGCCGTGCAGTACGCGTTGCAGAACAAGGCGCCGCTGGGCATCGTCATGCAGCGCGACGCTCGCGTCGACGACCCCGGCCGCGACGATCTGCACCCGGTCGGCACGCTGGCCAACGTCGTGCATCACGTCGTCGCGGGCGACGGCCTGCACCACGCGGTTTGCCAGGGTGTGGCACGGTTCCGGATCGAAGAACTCGTCGAGGGCTACCCTTTCGTCGCCGCGCGCATCCGGCGCATCGACGAGCCCGCCGAGTTGTCGCCCGAGGCCGAGGCGCTGGGCGTGCAACTGCAGGCCAAGGCGCAGGAAATCCTTTCGCTGCTGCCCGGGGTGCCCGCGGAGTTCGCGCAGGTCGTGCAGGCCACGCGCGCGCCCGGGCAACTCGCGGACCTCGCCGCCAGCCTGATCGACGCGGAACTGCCCGAGAAACAGGCGCTGCTCGAAACGGTGGCGCTGGAAGAGCGGCTGCGCAAGGTGCTGGAGATCCTCACGCGCCGCATCCAGGTGCTGCGGCTGTCGCAGGAGATCGGCGCGCGCACGAAAGAGGAGCTCGACGATCGGCAGCGCAAGTTCCTTTTGCGCGAGCAGTTGAAGACGATCCAGAAAGAGCTCGGCGAAGAAGGCGAGGGCGAGGAGGATCTCGCGCAGCTCGAGGAGGCGATCGCCCGCGCCGGCATGCCGCCGGAAGCCGAGGCGCAGGCGCG
>JBKBSH010000078.1:0-8091 GCA_046291795.1 Burkholderiaceae bacterium
GCGCGATGCTGCTGCATTGCGTTCAGCGTGCCGAAAACGGCGGCGAAAACGGCCTGCTGGACCACGAGATCGCCTACATCGCGCTGCGCGACGCCGACCCCGATCACATCCGCGCGCTGATGAGGCCGCGCGCGATGACGATCCCCGCCCGCGCCGAGGAAGGCGAAGTCGAGCGCGGCGACCAGACCGGTCCCGTGTTCTCGATCGACGCCGACGGCCGATTGCACATGCGCTACACCGCACGCACGCGCAGCATCGCGTGGGAAGACGAACCGGGCGTTCGCGCCGCGGCGCAGGCGCTTGCGAACGTGCTCGAAACCGATCCGCGGATCCTGCGCGTGCGCATGGAACCCGGCATGGGGCTCGTCTGCAACAACGTGCTGCACGACCGCACCGCGTTCACCGATTCGGAATCGCATCGCCGCCTGGTGCTGCGCGCGCGCTACTACGAGCGTATCGACGCGCCGGCGTAGCGATCGCGGCGCGCTCCGGCAGAACCCGGCTCGGGCCGGAACGACCCGCTGCGCCCGCGCAGGGCGGCGAGGCGAACCGCCCCACGCGTTGCGCCCCCGGCCACACCCGCTCGCACGCCGCAATGCGCCCGAAGCCCCCGCTGCCTTCGCGAACGCGGGGGTCGCCGACCCGCCCCGACCCGCCCCGGCCCGCCGGACTTCCCGTTCGCCGCAGCGCGGCGACGATCGCGGTTGACGGCGTTTAGTTTAGTTCTAAACTAATTCGCCCACGCGTCCCCTGGAGCGCCGATGCGCATCCTGTCGATCGGCGGCGGCCCCGCCGGGTTGTATTTCGCGCTGCTCGCCAAGCGAGCGGACCCGCGCCGTGCGATCCGGGTGATCGAGCGCAATCGGCCGTACGACACGTTCGGCTGGGGCGTGGTCTTCTCCGACCAGACGCTCGGCAATCTCGAGGCGGCCGACCCCGAGTCGGCGCGCGAGATCGTCGGCGCCTTCAACCACTGGGACGACATCGACGTCCATTTCAAGGGACGTACCATCACGTCGGGCGGACACGGCTTTTGCGGCATCGGCCGCAAGCGCCTGCTGAACATCCTGCAGCGCCGCTGCGAAGTGCTCGGCGTCGATCTGGTCTTCAACTGCGACGTGACCGACGACCTGCAGGCGGCGCGCGAGTTCGGCGCCGATCTGGTGATCGCCGCCGACGGCATCAACAGCCGCATCCGCGCGCGCTACGCCGAAGCGTTCCGCCCCGACGTGGACACGCGACGCTGCCGCTTCGTCTGGCTGGGCACGAAAAAGCTTTTTTCCGCATTCACGTTCGCTTTCGAAAAGACCGAGCACGGCTGGTTCCAGGCGCACGCGTATCAGTACGACGGCGACACTTCGACCTTCATCGTCGAGACACCGGAGGAGAACTGGAAGCGTGCCGGCATCGACCGGATGTCGCAGGACGAAGGCATTGCTTTCTGCGAGCAGCTGTTCGCGAAGTACCTCGACGGCCATCGACTGATGAGCAACGCGGCGCATCTGCGCGGCTCGGCGATCTGGATCCGCTTCCCGCGCGTGGTCTGCGCGAGCTGGGTCCGCTGGAACGACATCGACGGCCGCCGCGTGCCCGTCGTGCTGATCGGCGATGCCGCGCACACGGCGCACTTTTCGGTCGGCTCCGGCACCAAGCTCGCGTTCGAAGACGCGATCGCGCTCGCGCGGGCGCTCGCCGCGCATCCCGACGACCTCGCCGCCGCGCTCGCGCGCTACGAGGCCGAGCGCAGCGTCGAGGTGCTGAAGATCCAGAACGCGGCGCGCAACTCGACCGAGTGGTTCGAGAACGTCGAGCGCTACACGGCGTTCGACGCCGAGCAGTTCGCGTACAGCCTGCTCACGCGCAGCCAGCGCATTTCGCACGAGAATCTGCGGCTGCGCGACAAGGCTTTCGTCGAGCGCATCGAAGGCTGGTTCGCGCGGCGCGCGGGGCTGCCCGAACGCGCGCTGCCGCCGATGTTCACGCCGTATACGCTGCGCGGGGTGACCCTGAAGAACCGCGTCGTCGTCTCGCCGATGGCGCAGTACTCGTGCGTCGACGGCACGCCCGACGATTACTACCTCGTCCACCTCGGCAGCCGCGCGCACGGCGGCGCGGGGCTCGTTTTCACCGAGATGGTGTGCGTCAGTGCGGATGCCCGCATCTCGCCGGGTTGCGCCGGCATGTACCGCGACGAACACCGCACCGCGTGGAAGCGGATCGTCGACTACGTGCATGCGCGCACATCGGCCAAGATCGCGTTGCAGCTCGGCCACGCCGGGCCGAAGGGATCGACGCAGCGCGGCTGGGAAGACGCCGACGCGCCGCTGCCCGAAAGCGGCGACCCGGCCACGGGCGAACGCAACTGGCCGCTGATCGCGCCGTCGCCGATCGCGTACGGCCCGCGCAACCAGGTGCCGCGTGCGATGACACGTGCGGACATGGACCGCGTCAAGGCCGACTTCGTCCGCGCCGCGCGGTGGGGCGCCGAGTGCGGTTTCGACTGGCTCGAGCTGCACTGCGCGCACGGCTATCTGCTTTCGGCGTTCATCTGCCCGCTGACGAACAGGCGCACCGACGAATACGGCGGCTCGATCGGCAACCGCTGCCGCTATCCGCTCGAGGTCTTCCGCGCGCTGCGCGCGGTCTGGCCGCAGGACCGGCCGATGTCGGTGCGCATCTCCGCGCACGACTGGGCGCCCGGCGGCAATACGCCGGACGACGCGGTCGTGATCGCGCGCCTGTTCAAGGAAGCGGGCGCCGATCTGATCGACGTGTCGACCGGCCAGACGACGCGCGAGGCCAAGCCCGTGTACGGCCGCATGTACCAGACGCCGTTCGCCGACCGTATCCGCAACGAGGTGGGAATCGCGACGATGGCGGTCGGAGCGATCTTCGAGCCCGACCACGTCAACTCGATCATCATGGCGGGCCGCGCCGATCTGGCCGCGATCGCTCGCCCGCATCTGGCGGACCCGTACTGGACGCTGCACGCGGCCGCGCAATTGGGCTACACGGACATCGAATGGCCGGTGCAGTACCTGGCCGGCAAGGCGCAGCTCGAGCGCAACCTCGCGCGTGCGGCGCAGATGGCCGCCGAACGGCCGGAAGCGAACGGATGAGCCGCGCTCGAGCCCAGCTCGCCGCCGTGCCGGTCGACCGCGAAGCGCACGCGTCCGAGGATCATCACGACGCGCTGCGGCTGTGGCTGCGGCTGCTGACCTGCACGATGCTGATCGAGCGCGAGATCCGCGCGCGGTTGCGCGAGCGATTCGCGATCACCCTGCCCCGCTTCGACCTGATGGCGCAGCTCGAGCGCAACCCGCAGGGTCTGCGCATGAGCGATCTGTCGCGCCGGCTGATGGTCACCGGCGGCAACGTGACGGGGCTGACCGACCAGCTCGTCGCCGAAGGGCTGGTCGAGCGCCAACCGGTACCGAGCGACCGCCGAGCGTCCACCGTGCGGCTGACGCGCGCGGGCAAACGCGCTTTCGACCGGATGGCCGCCGAGCACGAACGCTGGATCGTCGAACTGCTCGGGGGGCTTTCCGCGACCGAAGTCGACCGGCTGCACGCGCTGCTCGGGCGGCTGAAGACATCCGTGCGAGCGCACGCGCGCGCCGAGGAGGATTGACCGTGAACGCCAGACCGTACGCGGACTACGCCGCGAAGCACTTTTTGTGGACCGTGCGCGACCGCGTCGCCACGCTCACGCTGAACCGCCCCGAACGCAAGAACCCGCTGACCTTCGACTCGTACGGCGAACTGCGCGACCTTTTCCGCGGGCTCGCGTACGCCGACGACGTCAAGGCGGTCGTTCTCGCCGGCGCCGGCGGCAACTTCTGCTCCGGCGGCGACGTACACGAGATCATCGGTCCGCTGACGAAGATGCCCGCGCCCGAGCTGCTCGCGTTCACGCGAATGACCGGCGACGTCGTCAAGGCGATGCGCGCCTGCCCGCAACCGGTGATCGCGGCGGTCGACGGCGTCTGCGCCGGCGCCGGCGCGCTGCTCGCGCTCGCCGCCGACGTGCGCATCGGTACGCCGCGCGCGAAGACTGCGTTCCTGTTCACGCGGGTGGGACTCGCGGGCGCCGACATGGGAGCGTGCGCGCTGCTGCCGCGGACGATCGGCCAGGGCCGCGCGGCCGAACTGCTGCTCACCGGCCGCGCGATGACCGCCGACGAAGGACTCGCCTGGGGTTTCTTCAACCGCGTCGTCGACGAGGGCGCGCTGCTCGTCGAAGCAGTGCAACTCGCCCGGCAGTTCGCCGCAGGCCCCACCTTCGCGCACGGCATCACGAAGACGATGCTCAACCAGGAATGGAGCATGTCGCTCGACCAGGCGATCGAGTCGGAAGCGCAGGCGCAGGCGATCTGCATGCAGACCGGTGACTTCAAGCGCGCCTACGAGGCCTTCGCCGCCAGGCAGACGCCGCGGTTCGAGGGGAACTGAGCGTCGGCGCGTTTCATGTGTGCGTGCCGCGCTGCGCAGACGGTTCGTATTGCACCGGGCACACCGATGAGCTCGAACCTCGGATTTCCACGAACTCGGCACGAACCCACTCCGCAACGACGGCAGCCGCGATGACACTCGACCACCTCGACTGGCCCTTCTTCGACGCCGCGCACCGCACGCTGGCGGCCGAGGCGGATGCCTGGGCGCGGGCGAACCTGCGCGACGCGCCGCACGACGACGTCGACGCCGCCTGCCGCGGGCTCGTCCGCGCGCTCGGCGACGGCGGGCTGCTGCGCTGGTGCGTGCCCGCCGAGTTCGGCGGCGCGGCACCGCGGCTCGACTCGCGCGCTTTGTGCCTGCTCCGCGAGGCGCTCGCGTACCGCGACGCGCTGGCCGACTTCGCGTTCGCGATGCAGGGTCTCGGCTCGGGCGCGATCGCGCTCGCCGGAACGCGCGAGCAGAAGCAGGCGATCCTGCCGCGCGTGGCGCGCGGCGAGTCGATCACGGCCTTCGCGCTGTCCGAGCCGCAGGCCGGCTCGGACGTCGGCGCGATGCGGTGCTCGGCGCGGCGCGACGGCGCGCACTGGGTGCTCGCGGGCGAGAAGACCTGGATCTCCAACGGCGGCATCGCCGACGTCTATACGGTCTTCGCCCGGACCGACCCTGCATCGACCGGCGCGCGCGGCGTGAGCGCGTTCATCGTCCCGGCCGAGGCGCCGGGATTGCGCGTCGCCGAGCGCATCGACGTGATCGCGCCGCATCCGCTCGCACGGATCGAGTTCGACGACTGCCGCATTCCCGCCGCCAACCTGGTCGGCGAAGAAGGCGCCGGATTCAAGCTCGCGATGGCGACCCTCGACATCTTTCGCGCGTCGGTCGCCGCCGCCGCGCTCGGCATGGCGCGCCGCGCGTTCGATCAGGCGCTTTCGTTCGCGCGCGAGCGCGCGATGTTCGGCGCAAGGCTCGCCGACCTGCAGATGACGCAGGCCAGGCTCGCCGATATGGCCGCCGCGATCGACGCCGCCGCGTTGCTCACGTACCGCGCCGCCTGGACGCGCGACGTGCGCGAACGCCGCGCCACGCGCGAAGCCGCGATCGCCAAGCTGACCGCGACCGAATCCGCGCAGCAGGTGATCGATGCTGCGGTTCAGCTCTTCGGCGGCCGCGGCGTCCGGCGCGGCGAGGTCGTCGAACGCCTGTATCGCGAGATCCGCGCGCTGCGCATCTACGAAGGCGCGAGCGAAGTGCAGAAGCTCGTCATCGCCCGCGAAATACTGAAGGGTGAACCGTCATGACCTACACCGCCCATGTCGACACCTTCGCCCGCGACAATCTGCCGCCGCGTGCGCAGTGGCCGAAGTTCCTGTTCGAGTTGCCCGAGCTGCGATACCCGGAGCGGTTGAACTGCGCGACCGAACTGCTCGACCGCGCGGTCGAACGCGGCTGGGGCGAACGGCGCGCGATCGTCGCCCCCGACGGGTCCGTCCGGACGTACCGGCAACTGCGCGACGAAGCGAATCGGATCGCGCGCGTGCTCGTCGAAGACCTCGGGGTCGTCGCCGGCAACCGCGTGCTGCTGCGCGGGCCCAATACCCCGCTGATGGCGGCGTGCTGGTTCGCGGTGATGAAGGCCGGCGCGATCGCCGTCGGCACGATGCCGCTGTTGCGCGCGGCCGAACTGACCAAGATCGTGACCAAGGCGAACGTCTCGCACGCACTGTGCGATGCGCGACTCGTCGACGAGCTGGCGAAGGCGCACGCGACCTGCCCCAGCCTGAAGACCATCGCACTGTTCCAGACCGACGCAGCCGACGGCATCGAGGCGCTCGCCGCGCGCAAGCCGGCCGACTTCGCCGACGTGCCCACCGCGGCGGAAGACACCGCGCTGATCGCGTTCACGTCGGGAACCACCGGCGAGCCGAAGGGCACGATGCACTTCCACCGCGACGTGATCGCGGTGTGCGACTGCTTTCCGAAGTCCACGCTGCGCGCGCTGCCCGACGATCTGTTTACCGGAAGCCCTCCGCTCGCGTTCACTTTCGGGCTGGGCGGGCTGCTGCTGTTCCCGCTGCGAATCGGCGCAGCCACGCTGCTGCTGGACAAGGCTTCGCCCGATGCGCTGCCGGCGGCGATCGCCCGGCATCGTGCGACGGTGCTCTTCACGGCGCCGACCTCGTATCGCGCGATGGCGCTGCACGCCGACCGTACAGACCTCGCCAGCCTGCGCAAGTGCGTGTCCGCCGGCGAGGCGCTGCCGGCCGCCACACGCGCGCTGTGGCGCGAAGCCACCGGCATCGAGATCATCGACGGCATCGGCTCGACCGAGATGCTGCACATCTTCATCTCGCACGACGAAGCCAACGCGCGGCCCGGTGCGACCGGAAAGCCGATCCCCGGCTATCGCGCGTGCGTGATGGACGACGAAGGCCGGCCGCTGCCGCCGGGCCAGGTCGGCAAGCTCGCCGTGATGGGGCCGACCGGCTGCCGGTATCTCGCCGACCCGCGGCAGACGAACTACGTGCGCGACGGCTGGAACTACACCGGCGACGCCTATCTCGTCGATGACGACGGCTACTTCGTCTACCAGGCACGCACCGACGACATGATCGTGTCGGCCGGCTACAACATCGCGGGGCCGGAGGTCGAAGCCGCCCTCCTCGCGCACCCTGCGGTGGCCGAATGCGGCGTGGTCGCTTCGCCCGACGAGGAGCGCGGCGCGATCGTCAAGGCCTTCGTCGTGCTCAAGCCCGGCAACGAGCCCGGCGACGCGCTCGTCAAGGCGCTGCAGGAGCACGTCAAATCGCAGATCGCACCGTACAAGTATCCGCGCGCAATCGAGTTCGTGTCGAGCCTGCCGCGCACCGAGACCGGCAAGCTGCAGCGATTCCAGCTTCGTCAGCTCGAACTGCAGCGCGCGGGCGGCCCGAGATGAGCGGCCCGCGACAGGCTCAGGGCGCCGCGTGGCACACGCGGCACACGGTGCGCTTCGCGCACTGCGACCCCGCCGGCATCGTCTTCTACCCGCGCTTGTTCGAGATCGCGCACGAAGCGAAGGAGGAATGGTTCCGCGCGATCACCGGCGTGCCGTTCCAGCAGTTCGTCGGGGCGCGCGGACGCGGGCTGCCGATCGTTCGGCTCGAGGCGGACTTCATCGCCGCCTCACGCCACGGCGACGAGCTGGACATCGCGATCACGGTCGCCCGGCTCGGCCGCAGCTCGCTGCACCTCGACTACGCGTTCGGCTGCGGCGGCGAGCCGCGCACTGGCATCGGCAAAGGGTTTGAACTCGCTCCAGTAGGAACTGTGCGGGCCGATCGGCGGCGGTGACTCGTGCAGGCGATGTCCTCGTATCGAATAGAAGAAGGCATGCGGTATAAGAAGATTGACCCCCCTGCTGAGGCACCACCACGCAAGCCAGCGAATCTCCTCAAATGTCGTCTGGAGCCCGTATCCCCCGCCGAACTCGCTGCTGTTCAAGCGCCTCCTGAAGTGACTCATCGTCGACGATGTCGCCTTCGTGCAGGAGCGTCACGGCTTCGCCATCGGGGAAGCGATCGCTCAAAAGAATATCCGCAAGAAATATTATCTGGAGACCCGCGGCGACGTGTTGTTACGCAACAAGGAGGTTTTCCAGTT
>JBKBSH010000079.1:0-8088 GCA_046291795.1 Burkholderiaceae bacterium
GACCGCAGGCTTGCTCCCGTTGCGCGTGGTATGCCGCTGCGCGACAGTGGCGTCGGGTTCGGCGGCCGCGTCGGCGGCGGGCGGATCCGACCGCGCGGCTTGCGCGGGTTCGCCGAGTTCCTTCAGAAAGCTCCTGAATTCCCACCGCGTGTACAGCTCGCGCAGCTTGTTCTCGTCGGGCGGCTGCGCCCGCAGCGCTTCGAGGTCGGGAAGCTGCGCGGCGATGTCGCCGTCGGTCTTCACGGTGACGAGCCTTTTCGCGGTCGGCAGCCACGCCAGCGCGCGACGCAGGTTTTCGCCGGCGACACCGCCGATCTTGTCGGCGTCGGCGACGATCGCATCGAGCGACCCGTACTGCTGCAGCCACTTCGCTGCGGTCTTGGGGCCGACCTTGTCGACGCCGGGCACGTTGTCGACCGAGTCGCCGACCAGCGTCAGGTAGTCGACGATCTGCTCGGGCCGCACGCCGAACTTGGCAACTACGCCGGCAACGTCGAGCTTTTCGTTGCTCATCGTGTTGATCAGCGTGACATGCTCGTCGACGAGCTGCGCGAGGTCCTTGTCGCCGGTGGAGATCACGGTTCGCACACCGCGGCGTCGGGCCTCGCGCGCGAGCGTGCCGATCACGTCGTCGGCTTCGATGCCCTCGACTTCGAGCACCGGCCAGCCGAGCGCGCGGGCGGCCTCGCGGATCGCGTCGAGCTGGCGCGCGAGGTCGTCGGGCATCGGCGGGCGGTTCGCCTTGTACTCGGGATAGATCTCGTCGCGGAAGGTCTTGCCCTTGGCGTCGAACACGCACGCGAGATAGTCGGCCGGGATCTGCTGGCGCAACAGTTTGAGCATCGACACGAATCCGCGGATCGCACCGGTGGGTTCGCCGGTCGAAGTCCTTAGATCGGGGAGTGCATGAAATGCGCGGTATAAGTAGCTCGAGCCGTCGACGAGCAATAGGGTCTTCACAGGAGAGCCGTATGTTGGACCGTCAGAAGAACATCCCGAGCCTGCGGGCCGTGACGATGCCCGAGCGCGCCACGAGCCAGAAGGCGCGCGAGTCGTGGCACCTGTGGGGGATTATCTCCGAGTTCGTCGAGGCGACCGAGCGCTTGTCGGAGATCCGGCCCGCGGTGTCGATCTTCGGAAGCGCTCGGCTGAAGCCGGACTCGCCGGTGTACCGGCAGACGGTCGAGATCGCGCGCAAACTGTCGGATGCGGGCTTCGCGGTGATCAGCGGCGGCGGGCCGGGCGCGATGGAAGCGGCCAACCGCGGCGCGTTCGAAGGCCGCTCGCCTTCGGTGGGGCTGAACATCGAGCTGCCTTTCGAGCAGCACGGCAACGAGTACCAGGACATCTCGCTGCGGTTCAGGCACTTTTTTGCGCGCAAGGTCGCGTTCGTCAAGTACGCGGCGGCGTACGTCGTGATGCCGGGCGGCTTCGGCACGCTCGACGAGCTGACCGAGGCGCTGACGCTGATCCAGACGCGCAAGGGCCGCGCGATTCCGATCGTGCTGGTCGGATCGACCTTCTGGCGCGGGCTGCTCGACTGGATGCGCGAGCGGCTCGTCGGCGAAGGCATGATCGACGCCAAGGACCTCGACCTGATGAAGCTCGTCGACGACAGCGACGCGGTCGTCGCGGCGATCTTCGATTTCTACGAAGCCCGCGGCTTCGCGCAGACCGCGGCCGAGCGCGAGCAGCTCCTTTACCTGTAGCGCGCAGGGTCGCGGGCTACAATTCGGGTGGAGTCTTCGCCATGAACGCGCCGCTTCTTCGCCCGGGTCGGGCCCTGCTCGCCGCGCTGCTCGCGCTGGCGCCGGCCGTCGCGGCGCGCGCGCAGCCGCTCGACACGCCGCCCCGGCTGCCTGCGCAGGACGCGAAGGACGCGCCCAAAGAGCGCAAGGTCATTCGCTTGCCGGAATCCGAACGCGCCCCGCAGCGCGCGCGCGATGACGAGCCGCTCGCCGAGCCGGCGCCCGAAGAGCAGCTTGCGCCGAGGGTGCAGACCTCGCCCGAGGTCAGGATCGAGCAGCGCCGCCGGGCCAACCGCGTCGTCGAACTGGTCGTCACGCCGGCCGGCTCGACGACGAGCTACGTGATCGTCAACCGCGAAGGCGCCCGCACGCTGTCGCCGCAGGAGCTTGCCGCCGGCCTGTCGGTTCCGCGCTTCGTGAGACTGCACTTCTGATTCGCGCGATGGCGGTTTTCACCGCGCTGACGCGCGAGGACATCACGGGATTCCTGGCACACCACTCGCTCGGCGAGCTGGTCGCCTACGAAGGCATCGCCACCGGAATCGAGAACACCAACTATTTCGTCGACACGACCACCGGCCGCTTCGTGCTGACGGTGTTCGAGCGGCTCACTTTCCGCCAGCTTCCCTTCTATCTGGAGCTGATGCGCCACCTCGCGCGGCGCATGCTGCCGGTGCCCGAGCCGCAGGAAAATCGCTCGGGTTCGCTGCTGTCGGAACTGCGCGGCAAGCCCGCAGCGATCGTCACGCGCGTCGAAGGCGTGGCGGTCGAGCGGCCGACGGTCGATCAGTGCGCGCGCATCGGTACGCTGCTCGCGCACATGCACCTGCAAGCGCGCGACTTCACGCACTTCCAGCCGAATCTGCGCGGCATCGGCTGGTGGAAGGCCGTGCTGCCTCAGCTCGAACCTTTCGTCGACGATGCGACCTATCACTTCCTCGCCGAGGAGGTGATCTTCCAGGACAGTTTCCATCGCAGCCCGGTCTACGAGACGCTGCCGCAGGGGCCCGTCCACGGCGACCTCTTCCGCGACAACGTGCTCTGGCAAGGCGGCCCGGACTCGAACCGCGTCGGCGGCGTCATCGACTTCTACTTCGCCGGCTGCACCACGTGGCTGTACGACCTGGCGGTCACGATCAACGACTGGGGTGTGGATCCGGCCGACGGCGCGTTCGACATGCCGCGCGCGCGAGCGCTGATGGACGCCTACCACGCCGCGCGCCCGCTGACCCCGCAGGAGCGCGAGGTCTGGCGCACGATGCTGCGCGGCGCCGCACTGCGCTTCTGGATCTCGCGGCTGTACGACCTGCATCTTCCGCGCCATGCGCACGTGCTCAAGCCCCACGATCCCAGGCGCTTCGAGCTGACGCTGCGCCGGCGCATCGCCGATCCGGAACTGCCGTGGCCCGACGCGTGACACGGATCGCCGCCTGAGATGCAGATCCGCACGGTCCCTCCCGCATCCGGCGCGGCCTGGCTGCGCGACGGATGGCGTCTGTTCAGGCAGCAGCCGCTCGGACTGCCCGCGATGGTGGTCGTCTATCTGATGATGCTGCTGCTGCCGGCGCTGCTGCCCTTCATCGGCATCGCGATCTCCGGCGTGCTGGCGCCGTTCGCCACGGTCGGGTTGATGAGTGCGTGCCGCGAGGTGGCGTTCGGGCGGGCGCCGAACCCGTCGGTGTTCGCGCAGCCGTTGCAGGAAAGCAATCCGAACCGGATCAAGCTGTTCCGGCTCGGGCTGATCAACGCGTCGCTGGTACTGCTGCTCGCGACGCTGTTCGCGCTGGTCGACGACGGTCGCGCGCCGCCGGCGGACGGGCAGGCCACGCTCGCCGACGTGCCGTGGGACATGCTGCTGCTGCAACTGCTCGCCTACACGCCCGTGCTGGTGCTGATGTGGTTCGCCCCGTTGCTCGCGGGCTGGCATGGCCTCGGCCCAGCGAAGGCGATGTTCGGCAGCGCGGTCGCGTGCGGCCGCAACGTGGGCGCGCTGTTCGTGTTCGGACTCGTCGCCGGCGCGGCGAGCCTCGCCGCGAGCACCGTGGTCGTCGGCGCGCTCGCGATGCTCGTTTCCTCGCGCGAACTGCTGTCGCTGATCCTCGCCCCGTTCGCCCTCGTGATGATGACGATCGTGCAGGCGAGCTTCTATCCGATGTACCGGTCGATCTTCAGCGAGCAGTAAAGCGCCGCGGCTCGCCTCACTGCGCGGGCAGCGCCGCCGCGCTGGTGGCCATCGCGAAATCGTCCAGATAAAGCGTCGAGTCGACCGCGTTGACCGTCGTCGGCATCGCAAACACGCGATTGCCGACGCGCTCGATCTCCGGAATCGGCCAGTCGAAGTTCGGCGTCACGCCGCCGATCCACTCCGCGATCTTGCGCCAGGCCTGACCGCTTTCCCGCACCCAGACCTCATAGACGCCTTGCGCACCGGAGGTGTCGACGTGGATTCGCACCTGGTACCAGCGGCCGGCGAGCAACGGCGTGGTGTCCAGGTTCTGGTACAGCTTCTGCCTGTTGTACTCCGGCACCGCGCGGTTGTTGGCCAGCGGCGCCTGGAACGACCAGAACCACCCGCCCTCGGGCGCCTGGATCGGCCGGCTCTCGTCGGGCCCGGTGACGTAGTGCCAGCCGAAAAGCCACGCAAAGTTCGTGATGCCGTTGGTCTGTTGACTCGTGCAGGGGTAGAAGGACCGGCAGGGATAGATGAACTTGCTGCGATGGAACCGGCTGTCCGGCGTGGCGTAGATCCAGAACTGGAACCACACGTTGGCCGGCACCGTCGACAGCGGCCTGTCCGCGCCACCGTACTTGACCCAGTAGTCGGTCTGTGGGTAAGTGAAGCCCGGCGGGACGGGCGCGGTCGAAGGCAACGATTCCAGCACCAGCACGCGCGAATTGCGAACCGGATCGAAGCGGGTGTAGACGTAGCCGCTGCCGCGACCGAAGTGCGAATTGATCGCCTTCACGTCGGTCCAGCCGCGCGCCCGGAAGGCGACCTCGGCGTTGGTGGCGTCGCGCGCCACGTCGTACTCGAAGTCGTCGAACAGCACCATGCCGCTCGCAGGCGGCGCCGGTGGCGCCCCGCTGCCGCTGACAGCCACGGTCACGGACTGACTGGCGCTGCCGCCGTTGCCGGTGCAGGTGAGCGCGAACGTGGTCGACGCGGTGAGGTTGGAACGCGTCTCGCTGCCGGACGCCGGCTTGGTGCCGCTCCAGCCGCCGCTTGCAGTGCAAAAGGTCGCGTTCGTGCTGGACCAGGTGAGCGTCGTGGTGCCGCCTGCGGCGACCGCAGTCGCGCTCGCCGCGAGGCTGACCGTCGGTGCGGCGAAGCCCTCGCTCGGGGCGGCAGAGTCGCCGTCGCCGCAAGCCCCGAGCCAGACGACGAGGGGCAGCGAAAGAAATGACCCGATGCGTCGAAGAAAGAAGCGCGCAGTGGTCGTCATCGGTTCGATCCGTATCGCAGGCACGTGACGCGCACAGGTTACGCAGGCGATTGCGCGGAGTCATTCAGCCGATCGGCCTAAACCCCGACGTACGGAACTTGGAACCCCGCCGGAGATTCCGACGTGGGCCCCGGGGCCGCACCGTGGCAACGGACCCACGGTTCATTCCGAGCGCACCGCCCTTGCCCGCAGCGAGCTCGGCATCGAATCGACGCGGCTCGATCCGGTCGCGCGGCGCGACCGCTTCGCGCGTGCACGCGCGAGCGCGACGCGATCGGTTATGCCGCCTGCAGCTTGGCGATCGACAGCAGCAACTCCTTGACGCCCTGCGGGCCGAAGTTGATCTTCGCGCGCGCGTCGTCGCCGCTGCCTTCGAGCTTGATGATCACGCCGTCGCCGAAGCGCGCATGCCGCACGGACTGCCCGATGCGGAAGCCGTGCACGGTCTGCGGCTTCGGCGCGATGGTCGGCGCCGCGGACGCCGCGCCGGCATCGTGCCATTGCCCGCAGCGGACGCCCGCGCTTTCGCGCAGCTGCGGCGTCAGCCACTTCACCGCGCCCGCGGGCAGCTCGTCGATGAAGCGTGACTTGACGCCGTAGCGCGTCTGCCCGTGCAGCATCCGCGACTGAGCAAAGCTCAGATACAGCCTGCGCCGCGCGCGCGTGATCGCGACGTACATCAGCCGCCGCTCCTCTTCCAGGCCGTCGGGCTCGGTGACGCTGTTGTCGTGCGGAAACAGCCCTTCCTCCAGGCCCGTGATGAAAACGGCGTTGAACTCGAGCCCCTTGGCCGCGTGCACCGTCATCAGCTGCAGCGCATCCTGGCCTTCGCCGGCCTGGTTCTCGCCCGCTTCGAGCGCGGCGTGCGACAGGAACGCCGCCAGCGGCGACGCGATCGCCGCGTCGGCTTGCCCCTGCGTGGCCGGCGCGTCCGCGGCGTAGCCCTCGTCGCCGACGAAGGCCGCCGCGGCGTTGACGAGTTCGTTCAGGTTCTCGATGCGCTCCTGCCCTTCCCGCTCGGTCCGGTAGTGCGCGACGAGTCCGCTGCGCTCGATCACCGCGTCGACGATTTCCGGCAGCGGCAAATTGGCCGTCTCGAAGCGCAGGCTTTCGATCAGCTTGACGAACGCGGCGAGGTTCGCGCCCGCCTTGCCGCCGACGCCGCCGACGGCCGCGTACAGGCTGCGGTTCGCCGCACGCGCCGCGTCCTGAAGCTGCTCGAGCGTGCGGCTGCCGATCCCGCGCGGCGGGAAATTGACGACGCGCAGGAACGCCGTGTCGTCGGCCGGGTTCTCGATCAGCCGCAGATACGCGAGCGCGTGCTTGATCTCCGCCCGCTCGAAGAAGCGCAGTCCGCCGTAGACGCGGTACGCGATGCCGGCGTTGACGAGCGCATGCTCGATCACGCGCGACTGCGCGTTCGAGCGGTACAGCACCGCGATCTCGCTGCGCGCCAGCCCGTCGGCGATGAGGTTCTTCACTTCGTCGACGATCCACGCGGCCTCCAGGCCGTCGGAGCCCGCCTCGAAGATGCGAACCGGCTCGCCGTGACCGGCGTCGGTCCACAGATTCTTGCCGAGCCGGCGCGCATTGTTGCGGATCAGCGCGTTGGCCGCGTCGAGGATGTGCCCGTGCGAGCGGTAGTTCTGCTCGAGCTTGATGACGTTGCGCACGCGGAACTCGCGCTCGAAGTCGGCCATGTTGCCGACGTTGGCGCCGCGGAACGCGTAGATCGAGTTGTGCGTCAGCAGCCCGTTGGCGACGAAGTTGTGCGACGCTTCGACGTCGATGTCGTAGACGGTGACGCTCGCGCGCGGCACCCTCTCGACCGCGACGACGGTGTCGAAGCCACCGTCGGCGGTGAAGATCGCCATGCCGGTGCGCACGTGTTCGGCCTGCGTCATCGGCAGCGTGCGACGCCCGAGCCGCGCTCGTGTGAGGATGCGGCCGCCGACAATGGCGCGGATCTTGCGCGCATCGTCGGCGAGCTCGCCGTAGTCGCGGCGGAACATCTGCACGCACCAGCCGCCCTTGCCGTCGTCGACGATGATCGGCGAGTAACCGGCTTCGCGAAGCTGCTCGGCCCGCGCCTGGTCGAGCGTGCGCGCGTACAAGCGGTGGTTCGGCGCGCCGCGGCGCGTCTCCGCACACAGCGTCAGCAGCACGTCGCCGGGCGCGCCGAAGCTCGGCCGCCGGCGGTCGTCGGGGTGGTCGGCAGCGAGCTTCAGATCCTGCAGCAGCCAGCGCGCCGCGCGTTCGGTGTTCAGCGCGGCGAACTCGGGCGGGGGCGCGCGGTTGCCGCGCACGGCAAAGCCGCGCGTCGGCAGCCCGTACTTCAGCGACAGCACGCGCAGCCGCTTGTCGGCGGACCGCTCGTCGTCGAACGACTCGAGGACCCACACGGACTCGGCGCCTTCGCGCCGCGCGCGGTGACGGAAACCGGGCACCGTCTTGCCGTCGGTGTGCTCGTTGCGATGGCCCGAGACCGCGAGCCGGTAACCCACACCGGGCTTGTGCATCAGGCACAGGAAGTACTTCGGCGGCAGATGGCCGACCGCGTAGCCGGCAAAGTGCGTGTGCTCGGGCGTGCTGGTCAGCGCGCAGCCGCCGGCGGTGCGGATCGTCACCAGCGACGTGTCGACTCCGCGCGCATGCACGCCGATGACGCGCGCCGGTCCGAAGTGGCCGCCGCCGTAGGCGGAGCGGACGCGGTCGCCGACGGCGACCTGCTCGATCGGCTTGAGCGACCCGTCCTCCATCAGCACCTGCGTGCCCGCGGCTAGGCACTGGTCGTCGTCGCCGACCGCGAACACGCAGTTGCGCGCGCCGCCGCTCTCGCCCGCGCCGTGCCGGGCACCGTGATGATCCTGGATCATTTCGGCACCCCGCTCGGCGTC
>JBKBSH010000080.1:0-8087 GCA_046291795.1 Burkholderiaceae bacterium
CTGCGCCGGCACCGACGGCACCGGCGCGGCGCGCCAGATCCAGCGCATCGCCACCGGCCTGCGGCTGAAGGAGATCGCGCCGCCGACGATCGTGATCACGGGCGCGCAGACGCCCGAGGCGATCTTCGCGCCGAAGACGATTTCGAAAGCCGAACTGGCGCGCTGCGCCGAGGTGGGCGCAGGTCTCGCGGCAGGTCTCGCGGCCGGTGTTTTCTGAGCGAGCGCTACGGCAGCGCCGCGCTGACGACGATCTCGACCTTCCATTCGGGCTTCGCGAGCTTTGCCTGGACGGTCGCGCGCGCGGGGGTCTCGCCGGTCGGTACCCACACGTCCCAGACGGCATTCATCGCCGCAAGCTCGGCCATGTCGGCGAGAAAGATCTGCGCGGTCAGCAGCCGCGTCTTGTCGGTGCCGGCCTCGGCAAGCAGCCCGTCGATCGCCGCGAGCACCTGGCGCGTCTGTCCGCCGATGTCCTGGCTCGCGTCCTCGGCGATCTGCCCCGCCAGGTACACGACGCCGCCGTGGATCACGACCTCGCTCATCCGCGGGCCCACGTGCAGCCGCCTGATCGCCACCGTCAGTCTCCCAGCAGGAAGTCGCGCACGACGGCGATCTCGTCGTCGCGCATGAACATCGGCGCGTGGCCGACACCGGCGATCTCGACGAGCTTCGCACGCGGCCCCCGCTGCGTCATCGCGTGCGCGGTGGCGCGCGTCAGCAGGTCGGAGCGCTCACCGCGCACGAGCAGCGTCGGGCACGCGATCGCGTCGTACAGCCTCCACATCGCCGCTTCGCCGGCCGCCGCCGACTCCGGCGTCACCGCGCGAAACGGCACCGCGATGCGCGGGTCGTAGTGCAGTACCCAGCCGTCGCCGCTTTCGTCGTCGACCGGCCGGACGACCGTCTCGGTGATCTCGCGCCACTCGTCGCGCGTACGCAGGCCGAACGGCGCCGAGATCGCCGCGATGTAGTCGACCGCCTGCTCGAGGTTCGCGAATCGCACCGGCTTGCCGAGGTACTCGCCGATGCGACCGATCGCCGCCGCGTCGAGCGTCGGTCCGACGTCGTTGATCACGAGCTTCGTGATCGGCGATCCGGGCTGACCGGCCAGCATGATGCCGATCAGCCCGCCCATCGACGTGCCGACCCAGTGCACGGAGTCGACGCCGACCCGCGCGATCAGTGTGACCATGTCGGCGACGTACTGCGCCACGTGGTAATGCTGCGGATCGCGCAGCCATTCGCTGCGCCCGCGCCCGACGACGTCGGGGCAGACGACGCGATAGCGGTCCGCGAGCGAGCGCGCCAGGCGGTCGAAGTCGCGGCCGACGCGCGTCAGTCCGTGCACGCAGATCAGCACGCGCGGGTTGTCCGGCTCACCCCACTCCGTGTAGGCCATCGAGTGCAGACCGGCCGGGCTCAGGCAGCGGACCGATCCGAAGCGGGGTTGCAGCGCGTTCATTCGTCGTCTCGTCGATGGCTCGCCATTGTACGGGTGGCATACTTGCCCGCCGATTCAAGGAGGGCTCGCATGTTGAAAGGCAGGACCGCGCTGGTGACCGGGTCGACCAGCGGCATCGGACTGGGAATCGCCCGCGCGCTGGCCGGCGAAGGCGCCAACGTCGTGTTCAACGGCTTCGGCGACGCGCGACTGATCGCCGGCATCGAACGCGAACTGCAGGAGCGCGGCGTTCAGACGCTCTATCACGGCGCCGACATGAGCAAGCCGGGGCAGATCGAAGATCTGATCCGCGCGGCCGAAGCGCGGTTCGGCCGCATCGACGTGCTCGTCAACAACGCCGGCATCCAGCACGTCGCCAATATCGAGGACTTTCCCGTCGAGCGCTGGGATGCGGTGATCGCGATCAACCTCAGCGCCGCGTTTCACACGATCCGGCTGGCGTTGCCGAAGATGAAAGCCGCCAACTGGGGCCGCATCATCAACATCGCTTCGGTGCACGGGCTGGTCGCTTCCGCGCAGAAGTCGGCTTACGTCGCGGCCAAGCACGGCCTCGTCGGCCTGACCAAGGCCGTCGCGCTCGAGACCGCGCAGACGGGCATCACCTGCAACGCCATCTGCCCGGGCTGGGTGCTGACGCCGCTCGTGCAGAAGCAGATCGACGATCGCGCCGCGCGCGACAAGCTATCGAACGAAGAAGCGAAGCGTGCGCTGCTGGGCGAAAAGCAGCCTTCGCTGGAGTTCGTGACGCCCGAGCAGCTGGGCGCGCTCGCGGCTTTCCTGTGCTCGGAGGCGGCGAGCCAGGTGCGCGGCGCGGCGTGGAACGTCGACGGCGGCTGGTACGCGCAGTAGCGACGCTCACTCGTAGGCCGTGCCTGCCTCGCGCGCTTGTTCGATCAGTTGCGCGATGTTCCCTCCCGTGAGGCTGCGCAGGAATGCGACCAGCGCCGCTTTCTCCGCCGCGGTCAGGCCCAGCGGCGCGAGCAGCGCGCTCTTGCCCGGATTGTCCACACCGCCGGCGTCGTAGAACGCGACCACCGCTTCGAGCGTGGCGATCGAGCCGTCGTGCATGTACGGCGCGGTGAGCGCCACGTTGCGCAAGCTCGGGGTCTTGTAGGCCCAGCGATCCGCCGGGTCGAGCGTCACTTCGAAGCGGCCCAGATCCGGCTGCGGCCGTTCGGACACGCTGTCGAGAGCGCGCGCGGCGATCTCGGTCACGACGCCCGGCGCCAGCTCGACGCGGATGCGCTCCGGCGCACCATAGACGCGCCGCCAGCCGACACCCGTGTTGTGAAACCTGAAGTCGGAAAACAGCGCCCATCGGCCGCCCACCGTGTGGCAGCTCGCACAGCGCGCTTTGCCCGTGAACAGACGGAATCCTTCCTGCTCGGCTGCGTCGAGCGCGTTCGTCTCGCCGCCGTAGCGCCAGCGGTCGAAGCGCGAATTGCCGGACACGAGGGTTCGCTCGTACGCCGCGATCGCCTGCCCGATCGTCTCGACCGTGACGCCTCGCCCGGGGAATGCACGCTGGAAGCCGACCTCGTACTCGGGTAGCGAGCGCAACCGTGCGACCACATGCCCCACCGACGGGTTGGCCATTTCGTTGGCCGCGAGCAGCGGGCCCCAGACCTGGGTTTCGAGCGCGTGTTCGCGGCCGTCGTGAAACAGCAGCGGGTGATACGCCGCGTTCAACACGGTCGGCGCGTTGCGTCGCAGACTGCGGCCCTCGAAGCCGAGCGGCGTGGCGAGTTCGTTGGAAGCGAAGCCCTGCTCCGGCACGTGGCACATCGCGCATGACATCGTGCCGTTGAACGACAACCGCCGGTCGAAGAACAGCTTGCGGCCGAGCGCGACCTTTTCGGGCGTCTGGGGGTTGTCGGCGGGCACCGCCATGGCCGGCAGGCCCAGCTCGGCCGGCGGCGCGCCCGAGCACGCCGCGACGGCCAGCGCGAGCATCAGGCCGACCGCGTGCTTCATCGGCCGGACGGCCGCTCCAGCAGCAGCGTTTCGATGTCGTTGAGTACGACGTCGGGAAAGAGAAACGCCGGCGAATAGATCTCGCGCACGTAGCCTTGCGGATCGACGAGGAAAACCTTCAACTCGTGATGGATCGTTCGCGTCGGCCGTCCGCTTTCGTCGACTTCGACCACCGCGTCCTGGCCGAGCCCGTCGAGCAGCGGCAGCAGCTCCTCGACCGAGCGCGTGGTCAGGAATTTCCACTCGAGACCTCGCTCCGGCCGCAGGAACGCCGCGCCATAGGCGCGCATGGCCTGCGGCGTGTCGTGGGTCGGGTCGAACGACAGACTCACGAGCCGAACGCGGCGCGCCAGTTCGGGACGAGCGAGCAGGCGGCGCCGCACTTCGACGAACGTCTCGTAGGCGAGCGGGCAGCCGTACCGGTCGGTGCAGTACGTGTACATGAAGCCGAGCAACGTCACGCGGCCGGTGGTGAACTGCGCGAACGGCCGCGGTTTTCCATCGCTGTCGAGTACGACGCCGGCCGGCGCGCGCTGGATACGCTCCAGCCGGTACGTTCCCGGCGCCGGCGGCGTGTACTCCATGCGCGGCGCCGCGGGCGGCGTCTCGCGCGCGGCGAACGCCGCGGCGGCCCAGGCCACCGCCAGCGCCGCCGCCCATGCGCGAATCATGTCCGGATCAGGTCTTCGCACCCGGCTTGACCGTGAACTTCATGTGGTGCGCCCGGCCCAGCTTCTCCTTGGCGAAGTCGATGCGCCACTGCTCGGTGAGCTCCTTGCCGTCCCAGTGGTACAGCGCGATGAACTGTTCGTTGTCATCGCCCTTCTTGTCCCAGTTGGCGAGCAGCGACGACGTGATGTAGACGCGCTTGCCGTCCCAGGACTGCGAGACCATGTTGACCTGCTTGCCGGTGCGCTTGGCGTAGGTCTCGCGCGGCGCCTCCGGGTTGGACAGGTCGAAGTAGCGCGTCATGCCGTCCATGAAGGTGTTGACCCACAGGCCCTTGCCATCGGCGGTGATCGAGATGTCGACCGGCAACGGGATCTTGGCCGGATCGCCGATCGTGCCGACGTCCTTGGCCTGCCATTCGCCCTTGGCGTCGCGCTTGACCAGCCACAGCTTGGACGTCAGCGCCGCGGCGGTGATCGCCCAATCGTCGCCCGGCTTCAGCGACCAGCGGATCTCGAGCGGCGACCCCGGCACGTTGAAGATCTTCTGCGGCTTCATCGACTTCAGCTCCCACAGCACCATCGTGCTGCCGAAACGCTTCATCGCCTCCGCATCCTTGACCAGCTTGCCCAGATCCATCATGTAGTTGTTCCATCCGGTGAAGCTGGAGGTCAGCAGCGCGTTCTTGGCCGGATTGATGCCGATGTCGTAGCCGTAGCCGTCGCCTTTGACGCCGCCGATCTCGCCGGCGGGCATGTCGTACTTGGCGACGAATTCGCCCTTGTTGTTGTACAGGACCATTCCGGTGACGCCGCCATGGTCCTTCGTGTTCGAAAGCGCCTGCACCAGCATGCGCCCCGGCAGCGCGTAGAACGTGTGCGGGCCGACGTAGCCCGTGCGCTTCGGCAGATCGGCGATCGTTCGCACCAGCTTCGGCTTGGCCGGGTCGGCAACGTCGAAGACGAAGATCTTCGAGTCGTCGAGGCGGCCGGCCCACAAGTAGCGCCGATCGTCGGTGAACCCCATGTGGTGCGCCTCGCCGCGGCCGCCGACCGACAGCGTGTGCACGACCTTGCCGTAGTCCTTCGATTTCGGATTGGCGCCGATCGTGACCAGCTTGTCGGAGCCGTCGCCCAACCCCTCGACGCCGAGCGTCCAGACATGGACGTAATCCTCCTGGCCCTTGATCAGGTTCGTGATGTACGGTGAATTGCACGTTTCGTCCGCGCGCACGACCGCGGCGGCAAACAGGCTCGCAACCGCCGCGAAAACCATCGCTGCCTTCACTGCTCGTTGCCCGACCATGGATGTCCCCCGGGTGATGGTGATCCGCGCGCCGCCGCCGGCGCCGCCCGTACAAGCGAGTTCGCGCGCGCGTACCCGTCAAGCGCGCGAGCGGGCGACCTTTCGACGGCCCGTGGAAACGATTCGTGCAACCGCGCCGAAGAGCGTCGGCAGGGCGATGCCCAGGCCATCACGATGGCAGTCGATGCGGAAGCCGATCGCACCATCGAGCCGTCCCGGTCGGCCCGGCAGCGTTGCGGAGCATCGCTGAGGCGGCCGGGCGTGGTCGGCCGCCGGCGCTTCGCATCGCTGCGTCGCTGCCGCCGTGTCGTGCGCTCGGCGCGAGATCCGCGCCTTGGCGAATCGGTCGCCGCATGCGAATCAGTCAGGTTGCAGCGCTTCGTCGGGCTGCGGCGTGGCCCCGATCGTGTCGTCGGCTTCGATCGGTTCCACCACGTACGTCGCCGCCGGACGGTTGTGCCAGTAACGCGCGTGTTGCCGGCGCCACGCCTCGACCTCGACCGTTCCGTCGCGCCGCCAGCGCCACTGGACCGCGCCGGCGTGATCGGTGCGCGCGACTTGCGCACCCGCTTGCCGGTACCGCTCGACGACGCCCGCGTCCGGATGGCCGAAGCGGTTCCGATAGCCTGCCTGCACGATCGCCCAGCGCGGTCTTGCCGCCTGCACGAAGGCGGCGCTCGACGAGTGGCGGCTGCCGTGATGCGGCGCGCTCGTCACGGGCGCGGCGATCGCCTCACCTCGTGCGACGAGCTGCGCCTCCTCGCGCGACGGAATGTCGCCGGTCAGCAGAACGCGCGCGTCGCCCGTGCCGACCGTGACCACGCAGCTCAACGCGTTGGTCGTCACGCCGGGCCGTTCGTAATCGGCCGCGAGCGGATGCAACACGCGCATCTCGAGCGTGCCGAGCGCGATGCGCTGCCCTGCCTCGCAACGCTCGATGCGCGTCGACCCGGCCAGCGCCGGATGCGTGGGATCGATCGAGGTCAGAACGCGCGCGACCGGCAGCGCGCTCAGGATCGATCCCGCGCCGCCCGAGTGATCGCTGTCGAGGTGCGACACCACCAGCGCGTCGAGCCGCCCGATCCCGCGCCAGCGCAGATACGGCAGGATCACGCGGCTGCCGGCGTCGGCCGCCGCCGTGTAGCGCGGGCCCGTGTCGTACAGCAGCACGGCGTCGTGCGTCTCGACGAGCACCGCCATGCCTTGGCCCACGTCGAGCGCGGTCACCCAAAGCTCGCCTTCGACCGGGCGCGGCGCGGGCCAAACGAAAAGCGGCAGCAACCAGGTCGCGCCGACCCAACGCAGCGGCCAGCCCGGCGGCGCGAGCAGCCACAGCACGCCGCCGACGGCGAGCAGCAGGGCCCAGGCCGGAGGTGCGGCGATCGGCACGCTGGCCCATGGAAGCGCCACCAGCGCTTGCAGCGCAGTGGCAAGCACTTCGAACAGCCAATGCGCGAATGCGAACGAAGGCACCGCGATCGATGCCAGCGGCTCGGGCAGCAGCACGAACGCGGCACCAACCAGCGCGAGCGGCGTCACCGCGAGGCTCACGACAGGGATCGCGACCGCGTTCGCAACGGGCGAAACGACCGACACCTGCTGGAACAGCACGATCGTCAGCGGCACCAACGCGAGCGTCACCGCCAGTTGAATCCGCGCCGCATCCGAAAGCCGCGTGCGCCAGCCCGCGTCGACGCGCAGCGCCGCGCGGCCGTGCATGACGAGGAAGATCGCGGCCACCGCACCGAACGACAGCCAGAACCCCGGCGCGATCACGGCCCACGGATCGAGCGTGCAAACGACCGCCGCCGCAGTCGCGAGCGTCGTCGCAGGCCCGAGCCCGCGCCGCAGGACAAGCGCCATTGCGACCGTGCACAGCATGAAGAACGTGCGCTGCGCCGGAACACCCCAACCCGCGAGCAGGCAGTACGCGAGTGCGGCGGCGACCGCCGCGACCGCAGCGGCCGCCTGCACCGATCCGTAAGCCAGCAGGCCGCGCGAGCGCCGCCACAGCGCACCGACGGCCAGCGCGGCGAGCCCCGCGATCATCGTGATGTGCAGGCCGGAAATGCTGACGAGATGCGAAATGCCGGTGCGGTTGAACAGCGACCAGTCCGACTCGGCGATCGCGCGTTGATCGCCGAGGACGAGCGCGGTGAGAACGCCACCGTATCGCTCTGCCGCGAGCCGGCGTTGCATCGCTTCGCGCAGGTGCTGCCGCGCACGGTCGATCGCCGGGCCGGGCTGCCACACCATCGCATCGAGCCGCCGCGGCGCGTCATCGGAGCGTCCGTCGCGCACGTAGCCGGTCGCCCGCAGCTTGCGCTCGATCATCCACGCTTCCACGTCGAATCCGCCCGGGTTCATCGCGCCGTGCGGGCGCCGCAGGCGTACCGTGAGCGACCAGCGTTCTGCGGCGCGGACCTGCACGTGCGCGCCGTACCACGCCAGCGCGACGTGCGCAGGCACGCGAACGCCCGGCGTCTCGACACGCTCGACTTCGAACTCGAAGCGCGTGCCGCGTTCGAGCTGCGCGGGCAGGCTCGCGATCACACCGGTCACGCGGATGTCCCGGCCTTCGTCCGCGAAGGCACGCTCGTCGGCCATGCGCAGGTGCGCCATCGCCGCGGCATCCGCGAAGCCGGCGAACGCCGCACCGGCGGCGACGAGCACCGCG
>JBKBSH010000081.1:0-8060 GCA_046291795.1 Burkholderiaceae bacterium
GCGCGGAAAATGGTTCGTCCATCAGAATGATGTCGGGGTCGAGCACCAGCGTCTGCGCGAGCGAGGTGCGCTTGCGCATGCCGCCCGAGAGCTGGTGCGGATAACGGTCGCCGAAACCGCCGAGCCCGACGCGCTTCAGCCACTCGTCGCCGAGACGGCGTGCCTCGGCGTCGGGAACGCCGCGGAACTGCAGCCCCGCGATCACGTTCTCCAGCGCGGTGCGCCACGGCATCAGCGCCTCGGACTGGAACATGTAACCGGCGCGCGCGTTGATCCCCGCGAGCGGCTCGCCGAACACGTGCACGCTGCCGGCCGACGGCGCGAGCAGCCCGGCGGCGACGTTCAGCAACGTGCTCTTGCCGCAGCCGGTCGGTCCGACGACGCTGACGAACTCGCCCGGCGCGACCGCGAGTGTCACGTCGCGAACCGCGGTGTAGCGGGACCCCGGCGCGTCGCGCGAGACGAACGTGCAGGTGATGTTGTCCAGCGATAGCGCAGGCGTCATGCGGCGCAAGCCCGCTTTCCGTCGTCGGTGATCGTCGGCAACGACCGCCGGTCAGCGGTATTTCGCCAGCGCCTTGCGGACGAACTGGTTCGTGTAGTTGGCCTTCAGATCGAGCTTGGCAGCGGCGATCTTCTCGTCGACGCTGGCCAGCGCGCGCAACGCCGTCGCCGAGCCCGCGTCCGGGATCAGGCCGTCGGGCGACAGCGCCGCCTTGGCCTTGAGGAAAGCGTCGATGTAGATCGCGCGGTCGCCCAGCAGATACGCCTCGGGGACGACCTTGACGATGTCCGACGGGCCCGCTTGCTGGATCCACTTGTTCGCGCGCACGATCGCGTTGACGAGCGCCTGCGCGGTGTTCGGATTCTTTTCGAGGAACGCGACCGGCGCGTACAGGCACGCCGCCGGCATCGGCCCGCCGAAGACGCGCTCGGACTCGGCCGGATCGCGCGTGTCCGACACGATCTTGATCTCGCCCGCACGCGCGAGGATCGTGATGACCGGATCGAGGTTCGAGATCGCGTCGATCTGTCCGGCGCGGATCGCGGCGACCGCACCCTGCGAAGCGCCGACGCCGACGTACGACACGTCGGTCGGCTTCAGCCCGGCCTTCGCGAGAACGAAGTTCGCCATGATGTTGGTCGACGACCCGGGCGCGGTGACGCCGATCTTTTTGCCCTTCAGGTCGGCGACCGACTTGAAGTCCGGCATCGTCTTCGTGCTGACCGCAAGCACGATCTGCGGCGCGCGCCCCTGCAGGACGAACGCGCGCATCGGCTGGCCCTTGGCCTGCATGTTCAGCGTGTGCTCGAACGCGCCCGAGACCACGTCCGCGCTTCCGCCGACGACCGCCTGCAGCGCCTTGGCGCCGCCGGCGAAGTCGACGATCTCGACGTCGAGCCCTTCTGCCTCGAAGTACTTCAGTTGCTCGGCGATGGTCAGCGGAAGGTAGTACAGCAGGTTCTTGCCGCCGACCGCGATCGTCACCTTCTTCTTCTCGATCGCCTGCGCCGACGCGAGCGAAGGCAGCGCGGCGGCGTCCAACGCGGCGGTCGAGGCCGCGAGGAATTCGCGGCGGCGGATCGTCTTGCTCATCAGTCGTCTCCTTGGATGCATGCGTCGGGCAGCTCCCGTGCCCGGCCCGCGCGAATGTTAAATCACGCCGTCGCGCCGCAGGGTTTCGATCTCGTCGTCACCGTGGCCGAGCGCGCGCAGCACCTCGTCCGTGTGTTCGCCGAGCTTCGGACCGAGCCAGCGCGTGGCCCCCGGTGTGGCCGACAGCTTGGGAACCACACCCGGAATCGCGAGCGAGGTGCCGTCGGGCAGCAGCGCGCGTTCGATCATCTGCCGCGCCGCGTACTGCGGATCGCGGAACATGTCGGCGACGCTGTAGATCTTCGACACCGGCACGTCGGCGGCTGCCAGGGTCGCGAGCGCGTCGTCGATCGAATGCCGGCTGCACCAGGACTGGATCGCATCGTCGATCTCGGCCGTTCGCGGCACGCGGCCATCGTTGCGAGCGAGCGCCGGGTCGTTGGCCAGGTCGTCGCGACCGATCGCGACCATCAGCCGCTTGAAGATCGCGTCGCCGTTGCCGGCGATCACGATCGCCTCGCCGTCGGCGCAGGTGTAGGTGTTCGAAGGCACGATGCCCGGCAGCGCGCCGCCGGTGCGCTGCCGAACGACGCCGAACCGGTCGAACTCGGGTACGGTGCTCTCCATCATGTTGAACACCGCCTCGTACAGAGCGACGTCGACGACCTGCCCCTGCCCCCTGCCGCGCCCGCCGGTCGCGTCGCGATGCCGAAGCGCCATCAACGCGCCGATGGCGCCGTGCAGCGCGGCGATCGAGTCCCCGATCGAGATGCCGATGCGAACCGGCGGCCGGTCCGGGTGCCCCGAAACGTAGCGGATGCCGCCCATGCTCTCGCCGATCGCGCCGAAGCCCGGCTTGTCGCGCATCGGCCCGGTCTGCCCGTAGCCCGACAGCCGCACGAGGATCGTCGCGGGGTTCTCGGCGCGCAACTGCTCGAAGCCGAGCCCCCACTTCTCCAGCACGCCGGGGCGGTAGTTCTCGACGATCACGTCGGCGTCGAGCGCGAGCTTCCTCGCGATGGCCTGACCGCGCGCGTCCTTCAGGTTCAACGTCACCGACCGCTTGTTGCGCGCCTGGACGTACCACCACAGCGACGTGCCCTCGTGCAGGTGGCGCCACGTGCGGATCGGGTCGCCGCCTTCGGTCGACTCGATCTTGATCACGTCGGCGCCGAACTCGGCGAACATGCGCGCCGCAAACGGCCCCGCGATCAGCGTGCCGAGCTCGAGGACCTTCAGCCCCGCGAGCGGACCTCGCGCGGCGGGCTCGACCCTCGGCGTCATCGCGGCCTCGGCTCCGTGCAATGCAGTGCGCGCGCTCCGCCCAATCGCTTGGCCGCGTACATCGCGTCGTCGGCCTGACGCACCAGTTCGAACGAGGTGTCGGCGTCGTCCGGCGCCAGCGCGTAGCCGATGCTCGCACCGATGTGCGTTCCGCACGGCGCGCGCCTGACGGCATCGAGCAGGTGCGCCGCGAGCGCAGCGGCCGCGGGCCGATCGGCCAGTCGCGCGAGGACGATGAACTCGTCGCCGCCAAAGCGTCCGACCGTGTCTTCGGCGCGCACCGCGCGCGCCAGCGCGGTGGCGACCGCCGCGAGGACGACGTCGCCGGCGCGGTGCCCGAACGCATCGTTGACGCCCTTGAAGCCGTCGAGGTCGACGAAAAACAGCGCGACCGGTTCGGTCGCGCAGCGCGCCACCGCCTGGTCGATGCGGTCCATCAGCGCGCGCCGGCTCAGCACGTCGGTCAGCGCGTCGCGTTCGACGCTGCGCTCGAGCGCCTGGCGGGCGAGCGTGAGCTCGTGCACGTCGACGGTCGACGTGTAGATGCCGATCACCCGGCCCGTCTCGTCGAAGTCCGGCGAGTAGGTCGTCCGCACCCAGCGCGGGCCGAGGTGCGCGAGCTCCGTGAGCCGCGCGTAATGGACCGTCTCGCCGGCGAGCGCACGCTCGAAGTACGGTCGGTGCTCCGCCCAGCGGCGCGCGCCGCGCACCTCGCCGATGTGCCGCCCGATCAGCTGCTCGGCGCTCATGCCGGTGGCCTGCATGTACGCGCGGTTGACGAAGCAGATCCGGAATTCGCGGTCGACGTAAGTCAGCGGATACGGGATGTTCTCGGTGAAACGGTCGAGCCGGCGACGTGCGGCCTCGAGCGCTTCGCGCGCGGTCACGTCGTCGTGGATGTCGAAGGCGATCGTGTAGACGGCCTCGACGCGGCCCGCGGAATCCATGCCGGGGAAGACCTGCACGCGCGCCCAACGCGGCGGACCGCCGCGATGCGTGAGCAGCCGCTCGTAGCACACCGTCGCGCCGGCGAACGCCTTGCCGAACGCTTCGCGCGCCGCGTCCCATGCCGCCGGACCGTAGATCTCCTCCAGCGTGCGCCCGAGCAACTGCTCGCGCGGCCGCGCCGCCCAGTTCACGTACGGCGTGTTGCAGAAGGTCAGCCTGTGCTGCGCGTCCCAACGGCCGATCGGCAGATCGATCGCCTCGACGAGGCGCTCGATCGCGCCGACGCGATGGTCGGCTGCCTGGGTCGCTGCGAGCGGCGTCATCGGTCGTGCCTCATTGCACGCCGCTGACGAAGATCGTCACCGTGGCGAGCCAGCCGATCAGCCAGACGACCGATCTCGCCCAATGCCAGTCGGCCAGATAGCAGACCAGATACGCCGTGCGAGCGACGATGAAGATCACCGCGAGCGCATCGACCCGTTCCTGCGGCGCTGCCGTCAGGCTGGCGACGATCACCGCGGCCGCGAAAAACGGAAACGCCTCGAACGCGTTGGCCTGCGCGTTGTTCGCACGCTTGCGCAGGCCCTGCTGCCGTTCGAGCCACGCGCGCGGATCACGGTTGTTGTAGCGCTCGCCGCCCGCCTTCGCGATCGTCGTCGCCAGATACGGCATCAAGCCGGCGGCGAGCACGCACCAGAACGCGATCGTCACGCCGCCCTCCGGTCGAGCATCGCCTGCGCGATCGTGTTGACGTCCGTGTACTCGAGTTCCGCGCCGGCGGGCACACCGCGCGCAAGCCGCGTGATTTTGAGCCGAGGGTCGCGCCCGCGCAGCAGCTCGCCGATGTAGTGCGCGGTCGCGTCGCCCTCGGCGGTGAACGAGGTCGCGACGATGACCTCGCGAACCAGCCCGTCGGTCGCGCGCGCGAGCAGCCGCTCCATCTGGATCTCGCGTGGACCGATGCCGTCGAGCGGCGACAGCCGGCCGAGCAGCACGAAGTACAAACCCGAGTACGCGAGCGACTGCTCGATCATCAACTGGTCCGCGGGGCTTTCGACGACGCACAGCAGGCCGGCATCGCGCCTGGGGTTCGCGCAGGTCTCGCAGATCTCCAGTTCCGTGAGCGTGTTGCAGCGTGTGCAGTGGCGCACGTCGTTCGCCGCGGCAAGCAACGCCTCGCCGAGCGCGACGGCGGTGCCGCGGTCGTGCTGCAGCAGATGGAAGGCGATCCGCTGCGCCGAACGCGGTCCGATACCGGGCAGGCGCTTGAGCGCATCGACCAGCTTGTCCAGCGTCGGGCCGAGTTTCACGGTCTCGCTTCAGCGAAAAAGATTCGACGACGCCACCGGAACCGTCGCGCAGGCACCGGCACGTCGGATGATGCACCGCCTAGAACGGCAGCTTGAACCCGGGCGGCAGCGGCATCCCGGCCGTGATCGACGCCATTTTCTGCTGCGTCGCCTCGTCGGCGCGGCGCACCGCATCGTTGAATGCGGCGGCGACCAGGTCTTCGAGCATGTCGCGGTCGTCGCCGAGCAGGCTCGGATCGATCGACACGCGCCGCACCTGGTTCTTGCAGGTCATCACGACCTTGACGAGCCCGGCGCCCGACTGCCCTTCGACCTCGGTCTGCGCGAGTTCGTCCTGCAGGCGTTTCATGTTCTCCTGCATCTTCTGGGCCTGCTGCATCAGACCGGCGAGTTGGCCTTTCATCATCTGTTCAGCTTTCCCGAGAGTCATTGCCGTGCCTTCGGCGCACGTCTGCCCGGCCGGCTTGCCGGCGCGGCGCTGCGCGCCGCCGGCATTCCGGGCAACGCGGGGGCTCGGCCGGCCCCCTCGTGCACCCCCAGCCCCTGACGGATACCTGGGCGGTGTTGCATGCGCGGATCAGTCTTTCGGCCTGATCGACTGCGGATCGACCGTCGCACCGAAATTCTCGATCAATTCTCGCACGAAGGGGTCGGCGTAGATCGCATCCTCGGCGCGCTTCTGTCTTTCCGCGCGCGCCTGCTCGGCGAGGCCCGCGGCGGTCGGACCGCTCGTCGATCCGACCTCGGCCGAAACGCGGATCGGTCGGCCGAAGTGTTCGGCGAGCGCGGCTTTCAGGCGATCGAGCGTGCCGGCGTCGAGCAGCGTCTTGATCGGCACGCGCAACTTGAAGTGATCGCCCTCGACAGCGACGAGCTCGCTGCGTACGGCCAGCTCGCGCACGAGCCCGCCAACCTTCAACCGCTCGACCAGCGCGGGCCAGTCGGCCTCTGCGATCGGCGCTCGCGGGTCGGTCGCCCGCGCGCCGGCCGCAGCGGCGGATGCGTCGGTGCCCCGTGCGTCGTTTCGCGCCGCCGGTGCGGACGTGCGCGGCGGTCGGGCAACGTTCAGCGCGGCCGCTTTCGCCGGCGCGGCTTCCACGGGCGCGAACGCGAGCATGCGCAGCAGCGTCATCGTGAAGCCCGCATACTCGTCGGGCGCGAGATGCAGATCGTTGCGGCCGTGCAGCGCGATCTGGTAGTACAGCTGCACCTCGTCGGGCGCGAACGCCTTCGCGAAGCGCGCGACGTCCGCGCCGTCGTCGGCCTCGCCGAGCGCCGCGGCTGCCTGATCGACCTGCTGGACGAGCGCGATCCGGTGCAACAGCGCGGCCAGATCGCGCAGTGCCTGACCGAACGAAAAGCCGCGCGCCGCCATCTCGTCGGCGATCGCCAGCATCCGCTTCGCGTCGCGCCCGGCGATCGCATCGAGCAGGCGCACCAGCGTCGTCGTGTCGATCGCGCCGAGCATGTCGCGCACCGCCTCGAGCGTCACGTGGCCCGCGCTGTAGGCGATCGCCTGGTCGAGCAGCGACAGGCCGTCGCGCATGCTGCCGCGCGCGGCGTTCGCGATCAGCTTCAGCGCGGCGGGCTCGGCGGCGATGCCCTCCCGCTGCAGGATGTCGGCGAGCCTTCCGGCGATCGCGGCCGGCGTCATCTGCTTCAGATTGAACTGCAGGCAGCGGCTCAACACCGTCGGCGGAAGCCTTTGCGGATCGGTGGTCGCGAGCACGAACTTGACGTAGTCGGGCGGCTCCTCGAGCGTCTTGAGCATCGCGTTGAACGCGTGCGTCGACAGCATGTGCACTTCGTCGATCATGTAGACCTTGAAGCGCGCGCTGCTCGGCGCGTAGACGGCGCGTTCGAGCAGCGTGGTCATTTCTTCGACACGGCGGTTGCTCGCCGCATCCATCTCGATGTAGTCGATGAAGCGGCCGGCGTCGATCGCGGTGCATACCTCGCAGCGGTTGCACGGCGCGGCGGTGATGCCACCCCGCCCGTCCGGGCCGACGCAGTTCAGCGACTTGGCGAGGATGCGCGCGATCGTCGTCTTGCCGACACCGCGCGTGCCGGTGAACAGATACGCGTGATGCAGACGCCCCTGCTCGAGCGCGTGCGTCAAGGCCTTGACGACGTGGTCCTGGCCGATCAGCGAGGAGAAGTCACGCGGACGCCACTTGCGGGCGAGAACCTGGTACGACATGGCGCAAGTCTAGTCGGCGGCCGCAAGCCGAGGCCCGTCGCCCGGCGCCGGTTGCGTCGCCGCGCAACGCGCGAGCGCTTCTCCGCTCAGCCGGCAGATGCGCCAATCCGGCAGCACGGTCGCGCCGAACGATTCGTAGAAGTCGATCGCCGGCCGGTTCCAGTCGAGCACGGCCCACTCGAAGCGGCCGCAGCCGCGTTCGACCGCCAGGCGCGCGACGTGCAGCATCAGCGCCTTGCCGTAGCCGCGACCGCGCGCCTCGGGCACCACGAAAAGGTCCTCGAGGTAGATGCCGCGCTTGCCCAGGAAGGTCGAAAAGTTGTGGAAGAACAGCGCGAAGCCGACGGCGCGCTCGCCCTCCCAGCCGATCGCCGCTTCGATCACCGGCCGCTCGCAGAACAGTTCCGCGCGAAGCTGTGGCTCGGTCGCGACGACCTGGTGCGACAGCCTCTCGTAGTCCGCCAGCGCGCCGATCAGTTCGATCAGGGTGCCGCAGTCTTCGGGGCGTGCGGGTGCGATTCGGAAGGCCATCCGACTTCGGGGGGAGTTCCAAGAGGGGGCTGCGCCCCCTCTTGCGCCAAGACAGAACGCCTTTCGCGCCTGCGGCGCGAAAGGCGAGCCTTGTCCTCGGCACTCGGCGCACTCCGCTATGGCTGCTTCGTTCCCGACCTGACCAGGTTCGCGGCACGCCGATGCGAGGGGGCCCGCCGGGGCGAATGGT
>JBKBSH010000082.1:0-289 GCA_046291795.1 Burkholderiaceae bacterium
GTTCTGTTCGGCGAGCCACTCGGTCGCCGCGGCGAGCGGGATGTCCTCGGCGAGGTAGTAGTGCGGGATCTCGCGCTTGGAACGCGCCATCGCCGCAGCGATGACCTTGCGCATCTGCGCTGCGCGTTCGGCGGGTGCGGCCGGCGCGGCGGGGCGTGCCGCTCGCGCTGCGCGCTCGACGTCTTCGAGCGACACCGTGCCGTCCGCACCGGGCGCGACGCGGTCGAGGTCGATGGCGAGTTCGGCCGCGCGTTTGCGCGCGGCGGGCGACACACGCCTGCGTTCGGCG
>JBKBSH010000082.1:299-8048 GCA_046291795.1 Burkholderiaceae bacterium
GCGTGGCGGCCGGCGCCGGAGTCGGTACGGCGACCGGTGCGGCCGCGACGGGCGTCGGTTTTTCCGTCGCGAGCCGAGCCAGCCTGGCATCGACCGCTGCCGGCGCTTCACCCGGTTCGCGCAGCACGGCCATCAGCGTGCCGACCGGGATCGTCGTGCCCGGCTCGATGAGCAGCGCGTGCACGATGCCGTCGTGCCAGCACTCGACGTCGAGCGCGGCCTTGGCGGTGTCGACCACGCAGACGATCTGCCCCTTCTTGACTTCGTCGCCGGGCTTGACGAGCCACTGCAGCAGTTTGCCCTCGTCCATGTCGGCACCGAGGGAGGGGAGGCGGAATTCGATCATGTGCGTGTAGCGGATCGATGTGGGCGGCGTGGCGCGGCGCAGTCACCGGGATCGCGGGCTGCGCCGCGGCTTGACCGCTTTCGGCCACAGCTCGACGAGCTCCGAATGGCCGAAGCCCTTGCGGTAGTCGAGCACCGAAACGACCAGCGGCACGATCTCGATGAACGCCCAGCCTGCATAGCCGTCGGCCTCGCCGAGCCTCTTCATCTGCGGGAAGCGCTTGCCGAGCAGCGACTTGGCCCACGCGATCTCGTCGGCCTTGCGCAGTATGCGCGCGGTGCCGCCCATCGACAGCCCGGTGATCTTGTTCCAGTCGCGCCGGTCGCGTCCGATCGCGACCGAGACCTTGCCGTTGCGGCGGATGTTGCGCGCCTTCTGGCTGGCGCGGTCGACGGCGACGAACAGCGTGAGTCCGTCGTGCGCGAACGCGACCATCGTCGCCTGCGGAAAACCGTCGGGCCGCACGGTCGCCAGCGCCATCACGCGGTGGCGGTCGAGCAGCCGCTGCACGAAGCGTTCGGTCGCTGCATCGATGATCATCGTGGCCCCCGGCTACTTGCGCGCGGTGAGCGCCCGGGCTGCCGCGACGATCTTCGGCGGCATCGGCAGCGCGGCGTCTTCGAGATGTTTGGCGTACGGTATCGGCACTTCCTCCGTGCACACGCGCGCCGGCGGCGCATCGAGCTCGTAGAACGCGCGCTCGACGACGCCGGCCACGATCTCGGCGGCGAGGCTGCACGTCTTCCAGCCTTCGTCGACGACGAGCGCGCGATGCGTCTTCGCGACCGACGCGACGATCGCGTCCCAGTCGAGCGGGCGCAGCACGCGCAGGTCCAGCACTTCGGCGTCGATGCCTGCGCGCGCCAGTTCTTCGGCCGCGGCGAGCGCGCGCGGCAGACTGCCGCCGTAGGTGACGATCGACAGATCCCGGCCCGTGCGGCGCACCGCGGCGCGCGCGATGTCGACTGCGGGCGGCGGATCGGCCAGCTCGCCCTGGAGGTTGTACAGCTGCGCGTGCTCGAAGATCACGACCGGATCGGGATCGGCCAGCGCCGGCGCGAGCATCCCGCGCGCGTCCTCGATCGTCGCCGGCGCCAGCACCCGCAGCCCCGGCACGTGCGCGTACCAGACCTCGAGGCTGTGCGAGTGCTGCGCGGCGAGCTGGCGCCCCGCGCCGGTGGCCATGCGGATCACCAGCGGCACCGAGAACTGCCCGCCCGACATGTGCCGGATCGTCGCCGCGTTGTTGACGATCTGGTCGAGCGCGAGCAGCGAGAAGTTGACCGTCATGATTTCGACGATCGGCCGTGCGCCGCCGAGCGCGGCGCCGACGCCGGCGCCGACGAAGCCGAGCTCCGACAGCGGCGTGTCGCGGATGCGTTCCGGGCCGAACTCCTCGAGCAGGCCCTTGGTCACCGCGTACGCGCCGCCGTAGCTGCCGACGTCCTCGCCCATCACGAACACGCGCGGATCGCGCGCGAGCGCCTCGCGGTGCGCCTCGCGCAGCGCTTCGCGGTAGGTGGTCGCGCGTGTGGCCATGTCAGCCCCCGCCGTCGGCGATGCGCGCCTGCGGCGCGAACCCTTCGACGCAGTGCGCGAGCGAGCGCCGCTGCAGGGGCTGCACCATACACGTCGCGATCTTGCGCGTGTGGCCTTCGGTGGTGCCGTCGATCACGAGGACTTTCTTCATGGCTCACCCCGACGACACAACGTCCCTGGTCAGATCCTCGACCGGCTCCCAGGTCCCTGCTTCGGCGAATGCGACCGCCGCGTCCACCTCGGCGATCGCCGCGCGGTCGATCGCGGCGAAGTCGTCCTCGGTCATCATTCCGGCGGCCTTCAGCCGGTCGGTGAACGTGTGGATCGGCCCGTGCGTCTTCCAGCGCTCGACCTCGTCCTTGCCGCGATACAGCTCCGCGTCGAACATCGAATGCGCGCGGAAGCGGTACGTGTGGAACTCGACGAACATCGGCAGACCGTCGGCGCGGACCGCTTCGATCGCGGCTTTCGCCGCCTCGTGCACCGCGAGCACGTTCATCCCGTTGACGTGCGCGGTGCGCAGACCGTAGCTCGCGGCCTTCTTCGTCAGGTCGATCTCCGCCTGCGAGCGCGCGAGCGCGGTGCCCATCGCGTACAGGTTGTTCTCGCACAGGAACAGCACCGGCAGCCGCCACAGTGCCGCCAGGTTCAGCGATTCGTGAAAGACGCCTTCGGCGACGGCGCCTTCGCCGAAGAAGCACGCGGTCACTCGCCCGTGGCGAGCCGCGAGCTTGTCGGCGAGCGCGAGCCCGACGGCGAGCGGCAGTCCGCCGCCGACGATCGCATAGCCTCCGTAGAAGCGTGTCGCCGCGTCGAACAGATGCATCGACCCGCCGCGCCCGCGCGAGCAGCCTTCGCGCTTGCCGTACATCTCGGCCATGATCGCGTTCATCGATACGCCGCGCAGCAGCGCGTGGCCGTGCTCGCGATACGTCGCAACGACCGCGTCTTCCGGCGCGAGGTTTGGCATCACCCCCGCGGCGACCGCTTCCTCGCCGATGTACAGGTGCAGGAAGCCGCGGATCTTGCCGGCGCCGTACAGCTCGGCGCAGCGCTCTTCGAGCCTGCGGATCCGCAGCATGTCGCGCACGCGCGCGAGGCAGAACTCGCGCGGGTACTTCGTCACGTCGGTCGTGAAGCGCAGCAGCTCCGCCGCGCGCGGATCGGTCGTCATCGCAGCCTCGCGGTGAGCGGATGATGCCGCGGCCGACCTTTCACGGCGCGTGCGGCGACTGCACGAACGCGCGTCATCCGGCGCCCTCCAGCGTCGACGTGTCGCCCTCGGGCAGCCCCAGCTCGCGCGCGCGCAGCAGCCGCCGCATGATCTTTCCGCTGCGCGTGCGCGGCAGCGTCGCCGTGAAGTCGATTTCCTTCGGCGCCACCGCGGGCCCGAGCCGCTTGCGCGCGTGCGCCAGCAGCTCGAGCCGCAGCGCCTCGCTCGCGGTGTAGCCCGGCTTCAGCGACACGAACGCCTTGACCGTCTCGCCGATCACCGGGTCGGGCTTGCCGATCACGCCGGCCTCGGCCACGGCGGGGTGTTCGAGCAGCGCGCTTTCGACCTCGAACGGCCCGATCAGATGGCCTGCGCTCTTGATCACGTCGTCGGCGCGGCCGACGAACCAGAAATAGCCGTCGGCGTCGCGGCGGACGAGGTCTTCGGTCAGGTACAGGCGGCCGCGCGGCGAGTCGACGAAGCAGCCGCGGTAACGCTCCTCGTCGCCGAGGTAGCCGCGGAACATCGACGGCCAGCCGGCCGCGAGCGCCAGTTCGCCTTGCTGGCCGGGCGCCTCGACGATCTCGACGCCGACCGTGGTGCCGTTGTCGATTCGCCTTCGCACGACGAACGCATCCACACCCGGCAGCGGCTTGCCCATCGACCCCGGCTTGATGTCGAGCGCCGGCGTGTTGGCGATCATGATCCCGCCGGTTTCGGTCTGCCACCAGTTGTCGTGGATCGGCAGCCCGAGCACCTCGTATCCCCACCACACCGCTTCGGGGTTCAGCGGCTCGCCGACGCTCGCCACGAAGCGCAGCCGCTCGAAGCGGAACCGTTGCGCCAGCTCCGCACCGGCCTTCATCAGCATGCGCACCGCCGTCGGCGCGGTGTACCAGACGGTCACGCGCTCGTCGCGCAGGATGCGGTACCAGCGTTCGGCGTCGAATTCGGCTTCGTCGACGATCATCTTCACGCCGTGCACGAGCGGCGCGATCACGCCGTAGCTCATGCCGGTGACCCAGCCGGGGTCGGCGGTGCACCAGAAGACGTCGTCATCGTGCAGGTCGAGCGCGTACTTGCCCGTCGCGTAGTGCGTGACGACCGCCTCGTGCACGTGCATCGCGCCCTTGGGTCGGCCGGTCGTGCCGCTGGTGAAGTGCAGCAGCGCGAGCTCGTCGGGTCGTGTGGCCACGGTATCGAAGCGTTCGCTCGCGGCGTCGAGCAGCGCGTCGAAGTCGAGCGTTCCCGCGGGCAGCGGCGCGCCTTCGCGATGACCGGCGATCAGCACCGCGCGCAGCGACTCGAGCCGCGCGCGGATCTGCGCGACCTTGCGCTCGTACAGCGCGCGCGTGGTCACCAGCGCCGCGCCCTCGCCCAGCCGGATGCGGGTGGCGATGGGCTCGGGCCCGAACGCCGGGAACAGCGGCGACACCACGAGCCCGGCCTTCAGCGCGCCGAGCACCGCGATATACAGCTCGGGAATCCTCGGCAGCAGCACAAAGACGCGGTCGCCGCGCGCCAGCCCCAGGCGCGTGAAAGCGTCGGCGCAGCGGCCGGCGAGCGCCGACAGGTCGGCGTAGGTGAAGTCGATCGCGTCGCCGCCGGCCGCCAGCCAGCGCAGCGCGACACGGTTCGCGCGCGCCCCATGCGCGTGCCGCTCGACCGCTTCGTGCGCGATGTTCAGCGCGCCGCCCGGCAGACCCTCGAGTTCGGCGCGCACCTGCACCCACGAGAACGCCGCGCGCGTGCGTTCGAGGTCGAGCAGATGCGGTGTGGGCCGCAGCGCTGCGAGATTCTTGCGAATGACGGCAGGTCGCATGGACGCAGCCCCGCTGACGACTCCAAGCCGTGGGGGGGCGGGGGGGCGCCGGCGCCCCCCCTCCCTCCCCCGGCCGGCCCCCCGGCCCCCCCCCGCGCCGCCCACCCCCCGCGGGGGGCCCGGGCCCCCCCCCCCACGCCATCACCGTAAGCGCCCGGCCCCGTCGCGCATTGACACCTGTCAAGCGGCCGGCGTCGCCGTCGGCATCAATTGACGACGCGCCAGCTTCCGTCCGGCTGGCGGCAGGCGGTGCCGAACACCCGCTCCTTTTTCCCGCCGATCACCGCATCGATCGTGTATTCGCGGCAGGGCCCCTGCGCGGTTTCGACCGTTCGCGTCGGGGTCACGGTGTAGACGTTGCCGGTATCCGGGTTGCGCCACTGCGAAGGCACGCCGGTGCGCACCGTCTCGAGCGTGTGCGCCGTTTTGACGCGGTCCTGCTCGTCCATCGAGCGGCCGACCGCGCCGCCGATCGCGGCGCCGACGATCGTGCCGACGATCGTGGCCGCCGTTCGGCCGTGGCCTTGGCCGACCTGTGAGCCGAGCACGCCGCCGAGCACCCCGCCGATGACCATGCCGGTCTGCTCCTGGGTCGGCGGCGACGCGCAGCCGAACAGGGCGACCAGCGTCGCGGCCGCCGCAGCGCGTAACGGGATCGATCGTTTGTCCATGATGGCCTCCCGGGTTTCGGCGGCCGCGCTGCCGCAACCGCATCGCGGTCGCCGGAACACCCAAGCCAACATAGGCCGCGCAGGCGGCCGTGGGTTGATGGCAGTCAAGCGCAGCGCGCGCTCGACGGCAGCAGGGGACGCCGGCGGCGCCCTTACCGCGCCAGGAACTTCTCGACCAGCCGCACCCAGAAGGTCGCACCGAGCGGGATCAGCTCGTCGTTGAAGTCGTACGACGCGTTGTGCAGCGTGCACGGGCCGAGCCCGTGGCCGGCGGCGCGGTGCGAGCCGTCGCCGTTGCCGATGAAGACGTACGCCCCGGGCCGGACCTTCAGCATGTAGGCGAAGTCCTCCGACCCCAGCGTCGGCTCGTAGTCGCGCTTGACGTTGTCGCTGCCCACGATGTCGTCCATCACGGTGGCGGCGAACTCGGCCTCGGCCGCGTGGTTGACCGTCGGCGGATAGTTCCACTTGAAATCGACGTGCGCTTCGGCGCCGTGCGCCTCGGCGGTGAGCTGCGCGATGCGTTTCATCCGCTCCTCGATCTGTGCGGTCACCGCGTCGCTGAAGGTGCGCACCGTGCCGGCCATGGTCGCGACGTCCGGCACCACGTTGGTCGCGTCGCCCGCGTGGATCATCGTGATCGACAGCACGGCCGCGTCGATCGGCTTCTTGGCGCGCGTGACGATCCCCTGCAGCCCCTGCGCGATCTGCACCGCGACGAACACGGGGTCGACGCCGAGGTGAGGCAGCGCGGCGTGTGTGCCGCGGCCGACGACCCTGATCTCGAACTCGTTGCTGGAGGCCATCATCGGCCCCGGCGTGACGGCGAACTCGCCGACCTTCAGTCCCGGCCAGTTGTGCATGCCGAACACCGCGTCGCACGGAAACTTCTCGAACAGCCCGTCGTCGATCATGCGTTGCGCGCCGGCGCCGCCCTCCTCGGCCGGCTGGAAGATCAGCACGACGGTGCCGTCGAACGGCCGCGTCTGCGCGAGGTACCTGGCCGCGGCGAGCAGCATCGCGGTGTGGCCGTCGTGACCGCAGGCGTGCATCTTGTTCGCGAACACCGAGCGGTGCGCGAACGCGTTCGCTTCCGCGATCGGCAGCGCATCCATGTCCGCGCGCAGCCCGATCGCGCGCGTGGCCGTGCCGTTGCGGATGACCCCGACGACACCGGTGCCGCCGAGCCCGCGGTGCACCTCGATGCCCCATTCGGAAAGTTTCGCGGCGACCAGGTCGGCCGTACGCCGCTCCTCGAAGCGCAGCTCGGGATGCGAGTGGATGTCGCGGCGGATCGCCTGGATCTCGGCGCGGAACTGGACGATCGGGTCGAGCAGGTTCATGGCATCGCTTCGGTCTGCTTGAACGAGGCGGTGAGCTTAAGCAATCCCCGCTGCGGCAGGTTGCATTGCCGTCGATTTCTTGTGTGGCGTCCGGGAAATCCCGCGGTCGGACCGACCGCGGCGTGACGCGCCGTGCATGGCGAACGCGATCGAATCGGCGCAAACTGGCTGCGCGGCGCCGGTGCTTTCGATGCGCTGCACCGGCGCTCGCTGCGACACTTCTCGCTTGCATCGATTGCAGGAGGCAGCCATGTCGATCGCTCCACGTCTGGCCCGTTACCTCGAACACTGCGGCGCGCGCTACGAAATCTGCACCCACGCGCACAGCAGCACCAGCGCGCAGACCGCGCGCACGGCGCACGTTCCCGAGCATCAGCTCGCCAAGTCGGTGATCCTGGAGGACGACGCCGGATGCGTGATGGCGGTCGTTCCGGCCGACACGCGCGTGCGCATCGGCGAAGTCGCGCGTCTGCTCGGCCGGCACGATCTGCATCTGGCGGACGAGCGGCGCATCGCCGAGCTGTTCGGCGACTGCGAACTCGGCGCCGTGCCCGCCGTCGGCATGGCCTGGGGTATCGAGACGGTCGTCGACGACGACCTCGACGAGAACGCCGAGATCTACATCGAAGCGGGCGACCACGAGGCGCTGCTGCGCATGTCGGGCGAACAGTTCAACGCGCTGATGCGCGAAGCCAAACACGGACACTTCAGCCGCCCGGTCGCGCACTGAGCGCGGGGCGGGCGCCCCGGCGCGTCCCTGACGTGCCGGCCCTCGCGACACCCCGGGGCGCGGCGGCGGCTGCCCGCCGGGCCCC